>CATPAS010000001.1 GCA_955652075.1 uncultured Gaiellaceae bacterium
GACACCGTCGTCGATCTCCGCGTCGACGACCACGAGCACCCGATCGCGGAATTGCGCCGGCTCTTTGTGCTTCACAACGAGCTCTTCGGGATCACGCCGCCCGAAGACTGGCTCACCGTCGATGAAGGTCTCGCCGCCGAGCTACGCGACCGCCTGGGCAAGCTCGGCTACGACCGCGAGCTGGACAAAGCCTTCACCGACTGGGCGGGAACGGAGAACCTCGAGGAACGAGTGGACGGCGTCGAACGGATCGACCCGGTCGTGCTGGCCGCGCTGCGCAAGCAGTCTGCCTAGATCTTCGGCGCGCGAATGCCTTTCAGCGTCACGAACCGGTAGCCGCGCGCGCGAACGGCTCTGATGACGCCCGGGAGCGCTCGGGAGTCGATCATGCTGTGATCGCGAGCGGAACCGAGATGCATGAGGACGATCTCGCCCGGCACGAGCTGGCCGAGGACGCGGCGTTGCGCTCCCGCAACCGACTGTAACGCCAGACCCATCCAGCCCCATGTGTCGACCGTCCAGCGCACGGACACGTAGCCGAGCCGACGCACGATGCCGAGTGTCCGAGCATCGCGGGCGCCATACGGGAAACGAAACAGAGGACGCGGATCGTGACCGGTCGCGCGCCGGATCATCGTTCCCGCCTGAGTGATCTCACGTGTCGCAGAAGGAGTCGAGAGGCGCCTCAGGTCGAGATGGTCGACGGTGTGGTTGGCGACCGGATAGCGCCGGCCGATCGCGCGTGCCAGCAGCGGATACGTATGGACGAAGTGTCCGGTCAGGAAGAACGTCCCGGGCACGTGCTCTCGCTTCAGGATCGCGAGCACGGCTTTCGCCGCGTCAGCGTTGCCGCCGCCGTCGAAGGTCAGCGCGACGACATGCTGCCTCGTCTGGAGCCGGACGAACTCGCCCGCGACGATCGCCGGCGGCAGGGCATGAATCATGCGTCGCCGGGGAGCCGCACGCCGGCCGCCCGGGTGCGCAGGACGGGAACAGGATCGGCTGCGGGCTGCGCAACGAGCATGACCGCGCCGTACCCGTCGCCGATGAGCGAATCGACGAGCAGCTGGAGACCGAGTGCCAGCGCGAACGCCTTGTGCGCGTGCTCCCCGCCGAACGGCACCAACTCGTCGTCCGAGGCTGCGCCGGCGATCACGTCGCCGTAGGTCACCCGTCCCATCGAGACGTCGCTGACGATGGGCCTGCCGTCCGAGCTCGGGATCGCGATCGCGAGTGGGTTCGTCCCGGTGAGCTTCGGGCCTCCATCCGGATGTCCGAGCCGCGGAGGTGAAGTGGCCGTCAACACGGCCACCAGCCCGCCCGCGGCGATGCGACGCGTCCAGTAACCGAGCATTCCGGTCGGGAAGCAGTCGTGCGCGACGACCAGCCGCGCGGCCTCGGGCGGGTCCTCGAGCTGGCCGGCGCAGATCGCCGCCAGCGTCAGGTAGCCGAGCGCGCCGCGACCCTCCCAGCGCTCGTAGCAGGCTTCGGCGACCACGCACTCGGGCTCGGCGGCAGGGTCGAGGCCGTCGAGCGTCTCGAGCCAGTCGACACGCGCCAGACCGTGCCCGCGCTTGCCGCGCCGCTCGGCGTCGAGGAAGTGGTCCGCAAGCGTGCGCGTGTCCTCTTCCGAGAAACCGAGCGCGCCGATCCGCTCCTCGACTCCCACGGCGGCGAGCATACTTACGCGATGGTTCCGGAGGCGAAGCTCGAGGACGGCGTCCCGCAGGACGAGGGCTGGTTCGTCGTCAATGCGCGCGATTCCCGCTGGCTGCACAACGAGCTCGGCGCCTATTGCCCTTTCGAGGGCAAGGACGACGCGCGCTTCGAGCAGCTCGGGATCAACCTGAACGTCCTGCCGCCGGGAAAGCCGATGGCGATGTACCACGACGAGCCGGGGCAGGAGGGCTTCCTCGTCCTACGCGGTGAGTGTCTTCTCATCGTCGAAGGTCAGGAGCGTCCGCTCGAGACCTGGGATTTCGTCCACTGCCCGCCGCGGACGAAGCACGTCATCCTCGGCGCAGGCACCAGCCCCGCAGTGGTTCTCGCCGTAGGAGCGCGCAAGGGTGGCGCCTCCTATCCCGTCGACGAGACGGCAGTACGCCTCGGCGCCGGCGTCGAGAGAGAGGTGGAGTCACCAGCCGAGGCGTACGCAAAGTTCTCGCCACTTGAGGAAGGGCCGGCGCCCGACCTTTCCTAGAGAGGTCCGTTAGAGAGGTCTAGCGCGAGACGAGCGTCAGCGGCTTGACGATCGTGCCGCGATCGAGTGCGAGCAGCTGGTCGGAGATCTGACGCAGCTCGCGCGCGCTCTGCGAATCCGGCGCGGTCGCCATCAGCGGCTCGCCTGCATCGCCACACTCACGCAGGAGCGGGTCGAGCGACACTCGGCCGAGCAGTGGAACGCCGAGCTCGGCCGCCAGACGCTCGCCGCCGCCGGAACCGAAGACGTCGCCGGTCATGTTCTCGACGACGCCGACGAGCCGCATGCCGGTCTTCTGCGCCATCACGCCGGCGCGCGAGGCGACCTCCTGGGCCGCCGGCTGCGGCGTCGTCACCACGATCGTCTCGGCGCGGGGCAGCAGCTGGCCCAGTGAGATCGCGACGTCGCCCGTCCCGGGCGGCATGTCGACGACGAGCACGTCGAGCGCTCCCCAATGGACATCCGACAGAAACTGCTCGAGCGCGCGGTGGAGCATCGGACCGCGCCACATCACGGGCGCGTTGTCATCGAGGAAGAAGCCGATCGACATCAGCTTGAGGTCGTGCTTCACGGGCGGGACGATCATCTTGTCGACGAGCACCGGCTTCTGGCGGATGCCGAGCACGTGCGGGATCGAATGGCCGTAAACGTCCGCGTCGAGCACGCCGACCTGCTTGCCGGCCTGCGCGAGCGCGACGGCGAGGTTCGCCGCCAACGTCGACTTGCCGACGCCGCCCTTGCCGCTGCAGACGGCGAGCTCGCGCGTCGAGGCGTCGAGCGAGTGACCCTTGGAGCGCTCCTGCAATCCGCCGCGGAGCTTCGTCGTCAGCGCCTGGCGCTCCTCGGGCGTCATCACGTCGAACCCGAGCGCAACGCGCTCGACGCCGGGTACATCGCGCAGCGCCTCGGCAACCTGTTGCTGGAACGAATCGCGTAGCGGGCAGCCGGCGATCGTCAGCGCAATCGTCACGCGCACGTCGCCGCCGTCGATCTCGACGCCGCGCACCATGTCGAGCTCGGTCACCGGCTTCCGCAGCTCCGGGTCGATGACGCCCTCGAGCGCCTTCATGATCAGATTGCGATCCGGCTCGTTCATTCGTCTGAGCCTAGCCGCTCCAACTTCTTGGCCGCAGGTGCGAGCGGGCGTGGATCCTCGCGCACCGGCAGGAAGAGGTCCCCATGCTCTTCGATGCGTCGCAGCGCCTCGGCCATGCCAAAGTCGCGCGGCCGCACCCCTGGCTTCAGCTCCTCCCAGCGCAACGGCGTCGATACCGGAGCCCCTGGTTTCGGCCGGACCGAATACACCGAGGCGATCGTCTTCCCGTGTCCATTCTGGCGATGATCGACTAGGACACCCTCGCGCTTCTTCTTCAGCCACTCGGTCGTCACCTTGCCGGGATGCCGTTGCTCCAACAGCCGCGACGCCTTCTCGGCGAAGTCGTACGTCTGCTTGAACGTCGAGCGGCGCGTGATCGGCGCGACCACGTGGATGCCGTCAGCGCCGCTTGTCTTGACATAGCCCGGCAGCTCGAGCTCGTCGAGCAGCCCGCGGATGAGATGCGCCACTTCGATCGCAAGCTCGAATCCGTCGTCGGGCGGGTCGAGATCGAAGAGGACGAAGTCGGGTCTGTCGGGCTTGTCGACACGGGAGTACCAGGCGTTCATGTCGACGCAGTTCATCTGCACCATCCACAGCACCGCCTCGGTCGAATTGAGGAGTGGAAAGTCGACGAGCCTCGAGCCGCCCTCACGCGGCCAGGTGCGGAACTGCCGTGTCGGGATCCAGTCGGGCATCCCCCTCGGCGCCTGCTTCTGGAAGAAGGCCTGGCCGGTGATCCCGTGCGGATAGCGCTTCATCGTGAAGGGCCGGTCGCGCAGGTGCGGCACAATCGTGGAACCGACGTGTTTGTAGTACTCGAAGACGTCGCCCTTGGTGATCCCGTCCTCGGGGTAGAGGACGCGGTCGGGCGAGCTCAGCTTGACGGTCCTTTCCTCAGCCATTCAGTTCGACTCCCATCACCGAAAGCGTGCGTCCCCATTCGCTCAGTTCGCTGTCGCGCAGGTATCTCGCGCCCATTTTCTCGTAGAACCCGATCGAGTTCGGCTCGGCTTCCCACTCGAGACGCTTCGCACCCTCTCGTTGCGCGTGCCGCGCACTGTGTCGAAAGAGGCGACCCCCGACTCCCTTCCCGATCCATTCGGGCTCGATCCAGAGATCGGCGAGCCACCACAGCTCGCCCCTCGGCTCAAGGGAGCACCAGCCGATCGCGCGCGCCTCGGCCTCGGCGACGAACAAGGTCAGCTTGCCCAGCTGCGCAGGCGAGAAGTCACCACGGTCTGCCCACTTCCTCACCTTGTCCGGCTCGTATCCCCAGAATCCCTTTGACGAGACGGCGATCTCCTTCAGCCGTCTGCCTTCGTCCGCTGCCGCGGCACGAATGGTTACAGGGACAGGCGCTTCTCGAGCCACAGCCGGAGCAACCTATGCGGACAGGGCGTGGGCAAGTTGACGGCATACCTCCGGCGTTCCCGCTGCTACGACCCGTGAACGCCCTTCGACGTCGAGCGGTGCGGCGGCGAAAGGCGCCGCCTCCGGAAGGTCGATCGCCAGGCCGCGCTCGAGGACGAGAAGCTGGGCCGCCGCGATGTCCACCGCACGCGCCGGCTTGAGCGAGCAGACGGCGTCGATGCGGCCGGCGGCCAGGTGGCAGAGCGACAGGGCCAGCGAGCCCATGATGCGCAGCCGATAGGCGAGATCGACGACGGCCGCCGCCTTCTCGGCGACCGAGACCGTCTGCGTCGCCTCGAACGCGAGGATCTCGATTCGCTCCTTCGGCAGCTCGCCCTGGAGCGGTCTCCCATCGAGCCTCGCTCCCTCGCCGCGGATCGCCGTCCACTCTTCCTCGGTGCCGAAGTCGTGGACGAAGCCGAAATCGACGTCACCCATGGTCGGACCGGAAGCGACTGCGATGGAAAGAGCGAAGAACCCGATGCCTCGCTTCGCGTTGAGCGAGCCGTCGATCGGATCGATCACGACATAGGTCGCACCGTCACCGATGACGCCGACCTCCTCCGAGACAATCGTCAGTCCGTCGAGCCCGTCGAAGCGAGCGAGGATCACGCGTTCGGCTGCTGCGTCGATCGCGGTCGTGTCGTCGCCGCCCATTCCCGACCCGACGACCGGCTCGCGGTCGGAGCGCCCGGGCAGCTCGGCGAGCACGCCGCGAACGTCCTCGACCGCAGCGCGGCAGAGGCCGAACCAGTCAGTCAAGCGGGTGGAAGAGGAGGCCCGACGTGAGCTTGGGATAGAAGTACGTGCTCTTCTGCGGCATCGTCTCGCCGCGCCGTGCGACCGCCCAGACGTCCTCGATGCGGGTGGGGCGAAGCAGGAACGCAGCTTCGGCGTCGCCGCGGTCGACGGTTGCAACGGCGTCGGCACGCTGCGGCGTATAGGTCACTCCTTCCGGTGCGATCCGCTCGACGATC
>CATPAS010000002.1 GCA_955652075.1 uncultured Gaiellaceae bacterium
CCGGCATTCGAGCTATGTCAGCGCGTGGCGACGCCTAATCACTTCGACAGCGTCGGCCTGCAAGTCTTGACGGTCGCCGGCGGCCAAATTGCCGAGGTCGCGCTCTTCACCGATGACGTTCCGAGGCTGGCGGCCTTCTATGAGCGGCTGCTGGGCAGGCCGCCGGACTCGAGCTCGGATTCCCATGCGAGCTTCGCCCTCGACGGCACGACTCTGTTCATCCACGTGGCGGGCGGAGAGGGACCCGAAGGTGCGCCCGGAGTCGACCACGTCGCGTTCGCGCTGGATCAAGACGCGGCCGCGGACCGCGCGCGTTCGGCCGGCGTCGACGTCGGCGGACCGAAGGACTTCTACTGGGGCCGGTCGGCCTACCTACGGGATCCGGACGGACGCGCGGTCGAGCTTCAGGCCGAGAGCTGACTCAAACGCTCCGCGACGCGCGGATCTTCCGCGAGGAGCCGTTCGATCTCGGGTCGCGCGATTGCGAGGCACCGCACGTCGGTCCGCGCCCGGACTCGAGCAGTGCGGTCGATGCCCTCGCCGAGCAAGGCGCGCTCGCCGAAAACGTCGCCCGGCCCGAGTTCGCGCATTCCTTCGGGCGCCTCCACGACTGCGTGCCCCGCCTCTAGCACGAACATCCCCGACCCTGGACGTCCGCGCTCGATCAACGCTTGACCGGCCGGGGCCTCGAACTCCGTGGTTCCCTCAGCAAGCCGATCGAGCTGAGTCTCGTCGAGGTCAGCGAACAGCGGCAGCGCGCCCAGCCGGTCGCGCATTACTCGCCCAGGCCCGGCAGGCCGAGCCCACCGAGCGCGCCGCCCGCGAGCCCGCCGAGCTTGGACTCCATCAGGTTCTGAGCTGCACGAATCGCCTCGTTCACCGCAGCGAGGATCATGTCCTCGAGCATTTCCGGGTCATTCGGGTCGATTGCCTTCGGGTCGATCTTGATCTCCTTGATCTCGCCGGCGCCGTTAGCTATGACGGTGACCATCCCGCCACCTGCCGTCGCCTCGACCGTCTCGTTCGCAAGCTCGGCCTGAGCCTTCTGCATCTGCTCCTGCATCTGGCCGACCTGCTGAAACAGCTGATTCATGTCCATGCCCATCGCTAGTCCTCTCGTTCGTGGGCGTCCAGGGTCTCTTTCACGAGCTCGAGAATCTTTTCCTCGCCCGCAGGCTCGTTGTCCTCGACCGCGTCGTCCCGCGCCTCGCCCTCGGCAAACGCGAGCCCGAGATGGCGTCCGGTCACTTCGTAGAGCGCGTCGGCGAGCAGCGTGGCGTTCTTCGGTTCTTCCGCCAGCTGCCGATGGAATGCGGCGCTCGCCGGGAACTCGACGGTAAGCGTGTCGCCGGCGAGCTCTGCAGGGTGCGCCTCTCGCAAGACGGACGCAGCGGGGATCGAGCGTTCCTCCACGGCCGGCACGATCGTCCGCTGCCAGGCCTCCTGGAGCTGCTCGAGCTCGAGCGACGGCGGGGCGGCCATCGGCACCGGCTCAACGGATGCCTGTTCGGGACTCGTCTCAGGGACTGTCCCTGGGACAGGGGCCGTTGGAACATGTCCGCGAGTCTCGAGCTGCTCGAGGCGGTAGGAGAGCGATTCCCGGGACAGGTCGGCGCCGGGCCTCGTCACCTTCACGAGCGCGAGCTCGAGCGGGAGGCGCGGATCGCCGCCCTGTCGCATGTCCTCGACCGCGACCGCCAGCAAGTCCACCAGGCGGATGACGCTCGCCTCGCCGAGCTGGTTCGCCTGCGCTCTCAGCCGCTCGCGCGTGTCCTCAGTGACCGGGAGCGTGTCCGGCACCTCGCCCATGTGCTGAACGAGCATGAGGTGGCGCAGGTGCTCGAGTAGATCGACGACGAGCCGGCCCAGGTCCTGTCCCTGTTCGGACAGCTCTTCGACGAACGTCAGCGCGCCGGCCGTGTCGCGGTCGACGACGAGGTCGCACAAACGGAACAGCGCTTCCTCCTCAACCGCCCCCAGCAACTGCAGCACGGACTGCACTGTGATCTCGTTCTCCGTTGCGGATGCAAGCTGGTCGAGCGTGGAGACGGCGTCGCGGAACGAGCCACGCGCGCCGCGCGCGACGAGCGCGAGCGCCTGATCGGGAACCTGAATGCCCTCTCCGTCGGCGACGCGCCGCAGCAAGCGCACGAGCTCGGGCAGGCGCGGCCGCGCAAAGACGAATGTCTGGCAACGCGAGCGCACGGTCGGCAGGACCTTGGAGAGATCCGTGGTGCAGAAGACGAAGACGAGGTGAGGCGGCGGCTCCTCGATCAGCTTCAAAAGGGCATTCCACGCGGCGTCGGTGAGCTGGTGCGCCTCGTCGAGGATGTAGACCTTGTAGCGCCCCTCGGCGGGCTGAAGGACGACGCGTTCGCGGATCTCACGGATGTCGTCGATCCCGCGCTGCGAGGCGGCGTCCATCTCGATCACGTCCAGTGACGTCCCACTTGCGATCGTGACGCACGGATTGCAGACCTTGTCCGGCGTGGCCGTTGGGCCCTGGACGCAGTTCAAGCCTTTCGCGAGGATCCGCGCGAGTGAGGTCTTGCCGGTACCGCGCGGACCGGCGAAGAGGTAGGCCTGCCGGACCTGGTCGGACGTGATCGCGTTCTTCAGCGTGCGAACGATTGCTTCCTGGCCGACGACCTCGTCGAAGTCCTGCGGGCGGTACTTCCGGTACAGCGCGGCCACCGGTCGATCTTAGCTTCGCTGCGAGATTGAGCCTTCGGGGCCAGGAAGCTTCAGGAAAAAGACCCGTCTGGGCGAGGTGAAGCGGAGGGATCGAGCATTGGCGCCGGAGCCCACTGCTACCATCGCCCGCGCCGCGGCGGTGGAAGTGTGTGAACCGCGTCAGGGCCGGGAGGCAGCAGCGCTAAGCATTCCTTCCAGGCGCCGCGGTTTAACCTCAAGGAGCGGCTCGGCTTACCCCGGCACTGATGCGGCAAATGTCGTTGGGTATCCTCGATTGGCTCTCGGGCGCATAGCTCAGCGGGAGAGCGCCCGCTTCACACGCGGGAGGTCCCTGGTTCGATCCCAGGTGCGCCCACTTTTTCGGACGTTGCGCAAACCGTGGGCGTGATGACACGGTACGTGGGCTGAATCTCGGCCCGGCCGTTCACCTTGAGTTCGGCGATTAGGTGGCGGAGAAGAGCTTTCGCCTTTTGTGGCTCGGCGTAGGCGACAAGGCGGTCGAGTTGATCGCCGCACAAATCGCCGTCTGGTTCCGCCCACCTAGGGATGCCGTTCTAGCTCGCCCGCGGCCCGCGACGTCGCAGCCGTCGTCACCGGACCACCGGGGAGGCCCTCCCGGCGGTCCAGAGCGCTCAGGCGTTGCGCAGCACACAGCGGTTACGGCAGGCTTTGAGTTCATGGTTCCCGAATCGAAACTCGAGCAGACCGAGCACGGGCTCGTCCCGAAGGGCGAGGGATGGTTCGTCCTCAACATGCGCGACGCCGTATGGCGTCATGTCGACGGCCGCGGCGCCGTAGCGGTGATCGCGGATGATTTCGAAGGCGAGCGCCAATTCGAACAGCTCGGCGTCAATCCGTTCGTGCTCAGGCCGGGCGAACCGATGGCCCTGTACCACTGGGAGGCCGATCAGGAGGACTTCCTCGTCGTCTCGGGCGAAGCAGTTCTGATCATCGAAGGCAAGGAGCGGCAACTGCACGCGTGGGACTTCGTGCATTGCCCGCCGAACACGAAGCACGTGATCGTCGGGGCAGGAAGCGGTCCGTGCCTCGTGGTCGCAGTCGGCGCACGCGAACACGACTCGCTCGGCTTCACCGTCGACGAAGTCGCAAGGCGCCACGGTGCGAGCGTCGAGGAGGACACGACGGATGGGGGAGTCGCGTACGCGCGGGTCCCGCCGCGCGAGCCGACCGCTTACCGCGACGGCTGGCTTCCCGAGTAACGGTTCAGCTGGGTAGGTACCGCTCGCGCAGGGCGGTGGTCGTCTGCGCCGGGAGGGCCCTGGCGTCGAGGAGCTCCTCAATGGTCATGGAGGAGAAGGTCGATCGGTCAACGAGGAGATCCCCGTACCGCGCGCACGCTTCGGCGAAATTGGTGTTGCCGGCGGGGTGAACGACAACGAGCCGGCCCCAACGCCAGGCGCGGCTCGGGTGTTGAAGCATCGACAGCACGAGCAGGTGGTCGAGCCAGATATGGATGAGCTCGGTCCCGTTGACCGCGTCGATCGCTCCTGGCCCGAAGATGCCCGACGTCTCGGTGATCTCGCGGTACCGCGGCAGCCGGCGCGGCTTCGGTGGCTGCCGCCTGTTCACGTCGCGATACGCCGTTACGACGCCGACGATCCCCTCGGTGCCATCGCCGAGATCGAGCACGAACGCGACGTCCCACGCGACGAGGTTGCCGAGGTAGGCCGGATCGAGCCGTCCCGGCGAGTGCGCGAAGCGGACGTCGATGACGGTGCCTGGTGTATCCGGCCACCAGGCGTGGACGGCCCGGTCGGCGAGCCCCAGGTCGCCCGCCAAGTCCCCGAACAGGTTGAAGCACATCGCCGGCGACCAAAGGAGTTCGGCCCACAGCCGCTGGTGATCGAAGCTCTGGTGAGATTCCGTGCTGGAAGTTCGTGCCCTCGCCGCTTCGAGCGCGCCTGCGGTGATGAAGTTCGCCCCGGTCTCGCGGGCGTAGGCGAGCGGGAGTCGACTCCCGACGAGCCGCAGGGGCTCGTGATCGCTCCTCGGCGCGATCGGCTGCGAACCGATGGGGTGCCCGTGGGCCTCACGCCACCGCGCTTGGTGGAGGCGCAGCCCCCGACGGAAATCGGTCATCGCCGGTCGCCGCGGCACCTGGTCGTCGGCTTCCCAGCAGTGCGCAGCTTCGAGCTCCTGTCTGGAGACAGTCGCAGCCACGCGGACATCGTACGGTCGGTCCTCCGCGAGGTTGCGGCCTCGATAGGCTCGCCGCCAGATCGCAAAGGGTGGGAACATGCTGAACCGCGTCGCGCTGGAGCGCGAGCAGAGCTTCGCCGTTCCGAGGACCCCTCCCACAGGGGAGAGATGAACATCCGACTTCGAGCTCTAGTCGGAGCCGTTTGCGTGGCGCTGCTTGCCGGGGACTCGCCCTCCGTCGCCGCCGCAGCCACGCCGTTGCCGGCGCATGTCTACGCACCCTACTTCGAGACGTGGACCCCGGACAGCATCACGACGCTCGCACAGCAGTCCGGCTCGCGCTACTTCACGCTCGCGTTCCTCCAGACGCTCTCCAAGAGCTCCTGCACGCTCGCCTGGGACGGGAGCAAGACCGATCCGGTGTCGAACGGCAAGTACTTCTCGGACATCGGCTCTCTGCGCGCGCTCGGCGGGGACGTGATCCCATCCATCGGGGGGTGGAGCGCCGATCAAGGCGGCACGGAGATCGGCGACTCGTGCAAGGACGTGAACGCGATCGCCGCGGCCTACGAGCAACTGATCACCGAGTACGGCGTGTCCAGACTGGACATGGACATTGAGGGGAGGTCGCTGACGAGGGCCGCCGGCATCGACCGTCGGAACAAGGCGCTGAAGATCGTTCAGGCGCACTTCCCCAACGTCCAGGTCAGCTACACGCTGCCGACGTCCGCATCGGGTCTCGAGCGCTCCGGAATCGCGGTGCTGCAAAACGCGATCAACAACGGCACGCGTGTCGACGTCGTCAACATCATGACGTTCGACTACTACGACCGGGTTACCAGAGACATGGGCGGAGCGGCCATCAGCGCCGCGCAAGGCCTCGTCGCTCAGCTGCACGGGCTCTACCCGGCGAAGACGACCGTGGAGCTCAACGCCATGGTGGGAATCACCGTCATGCCCGGCCTCGACGACTATCCCCACCGTACGGAGAGCACCTCGGTCGCCGACGCCCAACGCGTCCACGACTACGCCAAGGCGAACGGGTTCAACACCCTGTCGACCTGGGCAGTGCAGCGCGACAACGGCGGTTGTCCTGGAAACACGAGCGCCAACAACTGCTCGGGGATCGTGCAGAACACCTCGGACTTCAGCCACGTGCTGAACCCGTTCACCGGGCCCTGACCCAACCTGAAAAAAGACGCCCCGGTAACTTGCGGCCTGTCACCGGGGCTCTGCCATGGAAGGTGCTTCATCTACTGAGATGCCGCGACCCTTCCTTTCTTGCGCGCGACTGCACTCACCGGTTCTGGGTGCGTGCGGCGCCGGTCGCTGATCCCTCGATCGAGTGAATCGCGCTGCTTCCTCCCCCTGAAGGGGGACGCAACGGGCCTTCGCCCATCGCAGAGTGCTCTCAGGAAGGACCTACTTCACAGCACTGCGCGTGAAGACTTGCGGCGAGAGGGAAGAGGACATGGCGAGGAAAACATCTGGAAAGCGTGGGTCGGCGATCATCGTCTTGATGGTTGTCGCGGCGATTGCGGGGAGCCCTTCGACTGCGGCTGCCTCGACGACCCCGCCGCGGCCTATGGTCAGCTTGCCCGCTTCGGTACCGCTGGCGGCGCTTCAGGCCAGCTGGGCCGAAGCCAGCTGGGCCGAAGAGTGATCTGAGCGTCGGGCGCGCCTGGCGCGTCCGGCGCTCTATTCAAGTGAAGCGCGGAACGGCCCGATAACTCGGGTCATGGGTCGTGCATTCGGTCTCGTCGCGACGGTGAGTTCCCTGGCGATCGTCGCCGTCCTCATGGCGCTCAGCATGGGCCACAACGGCCCGACCGCGAAGAGCACCAAGCTTGCCGAGTCGCAGGCCACTGCCGCCGTCGGATCGCTCAACTTCACGGGCGCCGCGACAGAGCTCGAGGCCTACAAGTCGGAGCATGCGACGTATGCAGGCGCGGCGCTGCCGCCGGCATTCGGCGTGACGGTCGTGCGCGCGGACGCCGGCTCGTACTGCCTGCAGGCCGGCATCGGCGGCACGGTGCAGCACTTCACCGGTCCGGGCGGGACGCCCGCGTCCGGTCCCTGCTAGGCCACAATCTCGTTGTGACCATCCGGCCTCGCGGCGGCG
Source organism: uncultured Gaiellaceae bacterium (assembly GCA_955652075.1). Lineage (GTDB taxonomy): Bacteria > Actinomycetota > Thermoleophilia > Gaiellales > Gaiellaceae > 3-1-20CM-4-69-9. Next base: position 6,977 of record CATPAS010000002.1, read on the forward strand.
TATGAAAGCCGTGAACGCGGTGACCACCTCGTGGCCCGGCCTGCGGGTCGATCGTCCGACTTTCTCGGCGGTCGCCGAGTCCGAGTTGGACGCGGTGCACCGCTATCTGCTGTTTCTCACCGGCAATCGTGCCGTGGCGGAAGACCTGACGGGCGAGACATTCGAAAAGGCATTTCGCGTCTGGCGTCGCTTTGACCCGCGGCGGGGGACTCCCCGCGCGTGGCTCTGCGGAATCGCGCGCACGACCGCGCTCGACCACTTCCGTTCGGAGGAGCGGCGCCGACGGCGGGAGGAGCGTTACGCGCGCGACCTGCCTGAAGCGGAGGAGCCTGCGCTCGGCCCCGGCGAGCTCGAGACGGCGCTCGCCCGGCTGTCCGCCTCCGAGCGTGAGGTCGTTGCGCTGCGTGTCCTGCTCGAGCTCGACGGGCCGACGGTTGCCCGCGTGCTCGGAATCAGCACCAGCGCCTGCTCGACGCGACTGAGCCGGGCCCTGAAACGACTCGAGGAGATGATGCGCGATGCCCGTGACTGACGTTGATTTCGAGCGCGAGTTCGAAGAGCTCGTACGCGACTTGCGCGCGCTTCCGACTGCAGCTCCAAGCGGGGTGCGCGAGCGCGTGCGTGCGTTGGGCGAGCCCGCGCGACCGCGGACGCTGCACGATCTGTTGCTCTCGTTCTCGTGGCGGCGTTCGCTGCTCGTCCTTGCGCCCGTGTGCGTGCTCGGTCTCGTTAGTGCCGCCGTCATCCACGGGGTCATTCACTCTGGCGGCAACTCCCAGCAGACCCTCGCTGCGCAGCAGAAGCTCGATGCGCAGGCGCAGCACGGTGCGGCCGCCGGCGGTGCAGGCGCAACCACGACGACACCGGTCTTCGGTGCAGCGACGCCCCAGACATTCGGACCGTCGCTGCCGACGCCCATCCCCGGCCGCTATCAGGACTACCAGGCCTCGCTGACGGTCCGCGTCAAGGACGTCAACGCCTTGCACGACCGCACGGCCCAGGCGACGCAACTCGCCCGGTCCTTCGGCGGCTACGTCGCCTCGGTCGACGAATCGACCAACGGCGGCAACGGTCAATCCGACCTCGTGCTGCGCATCCCGGTTGCCCGCGTCCAAGATGCCTACTTCCAGCTGGCCAAGCTGGGAACGGTCACCGAGCAGCACCTCTCGATCCGGGATCTCGACCAGCTCGTGAGTGCACAAAGGCGGCGGATCGTCCAGTTGAAGGTTCTGATCGCGCGGATCGGCGAGACCCTGAAGAGCTCCTCGCTGCCGGCGGACGTGCGGCTCCGGCTCGAGCTGCAGCGCGATGCCGCAAAGCAGGAGCTCACCGGCGTGACCGGCTCGAACAAGGCAACGCTGAACGAGGCGAGCCTCTCGCGGATCTCGCTCACGCTCACCTCGCAGCAGGCTCCGGCTGCGAAGAAGGGCGGGATGAGCCGGATCGAGCGTGCCGCCCGCGACGCCGGCTCGTTCCTGGCAGGCGCCGGGGCCGTGCTGCTGTTCTTGCTGATCGTCCTGAGCCCACTGATCGTCCTGGGGGCGGCCGCGATCCTGGGCACGCGGGCCTACCGCCGCAGGGAGGAGCGCCGGCTGCTTTCGGCTGCGTAGTATCCGCGCGTGTCGCTCGCCCTCTCAACGGGACACGAGATCGGGCTCGGAGTCACTGGCCTCGTCTTCATCCTCTTCGCGCTCGCCTCCTCGTTCCTGTTTCCACGCTTCCGTCCGGACTATCCGGGACGTGGGCTGCTGGCGTTCATCGTCGTCGCGTTCGTCTTTTTCTTCGGAATGCTCACTGCGGTCGAGGTGTTCGGCGCGGAGACCAAGCACCATGCGGTGGCCGCGCCCCAACCGACGACCGCCACCGCCGCGACGACGACCGCGCAACAGACGACGACCGCTCAGACTGCGACGCAGGCCACGACGACAGCCGCGAAGCCCGCTGCGACGAAGGTCGCGGTGAGCGAGACGGAGTTCAAGATCACGGCCCTGACTGCTCTGAAAGCGGGGGAGATCATGTTTGAGGCGAAGAACGATGGCAAGATCCCGCACGATCTCGCGATCAAGCAGACGGGCGAGAAGACGAACCTGATCCCGCCAGGAGGCACCGCGGAGCTGAAGGTCACGCTGAAAGCGGGGAAGTACGAGCTCTACTGCACCGTGCCGGGCCACGAGGCGGCCGGCATGAAGCTGAACGTCACGGTCTCCTGACGCCGGGTACCCTGTGCGTCCCTCGGAGGGGTGGCAGAGCGGTCGAATGCGGCGGTCTCGAAAACCGTTTCGGGCCTTTGGGTCCGACGAGGGTTCAAATCCCTCCCCCTCCGCTTCACTAGGCCGAAAGCCGCTTGCTGAGCGGCGTATCGGCCATCTCGGCGTGCTCTCAAGCTGTGCCCGCTTCCGCTCAAGACCGCCCGACACCGCTCGGCGGGGATGGGCACTGGCGCACGACTGGCGCACACGGCCGACGAAGACGTGTACCGACAGCGCGGGTGAGGTGCTCAGGTGGGTGGAGTTCTGCGATGCCTGCTGGCTCGCATACTGGACAACGCGTACGCCGGAGCGGATACGAGAGCGAGCACGAGTATCAGACCGGCAAATGGAGCCGCCAGAAAGATAAGCGCGAGCACAGCGGCGATGCCAGGAATCCCGAACACAACGACAAAGGCGAGCAAGCGGAGACTCACCCTCTTCTCGTTGGTCGGCGAGGCGTCCCCGGAGCTGTCCTGAGAAGGCGCCCCACCTACCGAAGTCCCTATCAGGAATGTGATGCCGCCGAGCAGCCCGGCAATGCCAAGCCCCCGAAGAATCCAGGTCTGCCAGGGACCTGTCCCCCAGACTGCATAGGTGGGCCGAAACCACCACCACGCGAAGAGATGCGCGAGCTTCGAGGCCAGAGCCGCGGCTAACACGACCGGTTGCCGCTCCCCGGCGGGGACGTAACGAAGTATTCCCTCACCCGCACGCACAGTTGCGGCGACGCTCTGCGCAGAATTTCGTCACGGATTGCTTGGGCGTGCGAAGGTAGATCCGTCGAGCCGCTCAGGCATCGACATCGCAGGGAGCTTTCTTAGTCGCCAAACACGCAGTTTCTCCCGCGGGCGGGGCTGGTATCAAGGCGCCCAACAAGGAGGATGGTTCAGACTCGTGAAAGTCCCGGACTGGGACCACGTCTTACCGATCTGGCTTGCAAAGCGCGCGGGACGATTAGCCGTTAATCGCCTGCACCCGCCGCGGCGGGATGAACGGCGACATTCGATCTTCGCGCGGGATGGTCGGTTCGCCGGCATTCGCCACCGCTGTTTTCCGCTGCCTTTCCTCCCAGGGCAGCTGCTTGAGGATCATGTGGGGGACCGAGTTCGTTTGTCCGAGGAGGTTGAGCG
>CATPAS010000003.1 GCA_955652075.1 uncultured Gaiellaceae bacterium
CATGCGGGCGGGCCGGACGCGCCTGTGACGACCTCGGAGCTTTTGAGCACGAGTCTCAGGGCGAAAGAGCCGCCCCCCGATCAGAATTACTTCCCTCTGACACAGGGGATGAAGCTGAAGTACCGCTGGACGAATCCGCGGTATCTGAAGGCTCCGTCGGTTCAGGAAGTCACCGTGGATCAGGTCCTCAACTCCTCGGCGCGCTTCTCGGTCAAGCACCTGAGCGGGCCGATCCGTGTCGCCGGCAACTACGGCTTTTCGACGCACGCGGACGGAGTTGTAAACATCTGGGGCCTCACCAAGGCTGCCACCACTATCAGGTTTCCGCCGCTTGGCCCGAAGTCGCTTCCGAGAAACAAGCGCAGGCATTTCTTCACCCCGTTCGACCTGATGGACTTTGGGTTCAACCCACTGCTGACCGCGTATCCCCGCGTCGGGCAGACATGGGAATCCAAAATCCCCAGCCGAGACTTTTCAACCTTCGGAGTGAGTGGTTCCGCGAAAGTGATGGGGATCCAGAGAGTGAGAGTGCCGGCCGGCTCGTTCAACGCACTCGTGGTCCGGGCATCGTTGAGGCAGCCTGGCTTCAGGTTCGGCAGCGGCATTCGGACGAGCTGGTTCGCAGCGGGCAAGGTCTTGTGAAGCTGGTGTTCCGCCACGGTGACGGCAGCGTCTCCACGGTCGTGCTCCTGAAGTAGCGACGACCCGTCGAAATTCGCGAGTGGCGACGAGACTTCGATGCGCCTCGGGTAGTAACACTAGTTTCTTGACCTGAGCAGGGGTTTCTGCACTGAATAGCCCATGCTCCTGAGGGAGGTCGAGTACGCTCGTCCAGCGAGCGTTCAGGAAGCCCTGCGCCTTCTTGGCGCAAACGACGGTGCTCGCGCGCTCGCCGGCGGGCAGACGCTGATCAACGTGATGAAGGCGCGCGCGGCTTCGCCTGACGTGCTCGTCGATCTCGCAGACATCGGCGAGCTGCGTGGGATCGAGCTGGGCTCCGACGGCACGCTCGAGATCGGCGCGATGACGACCTACTCCGACATCATCGGCTCCGCAGAAGCACGTGCCCGCCCGATCCTCGGCGAGGTCTGCAACCAGATCGCCGATGTTCAGGTCCGCAACCGCGGCACCATGGGGGGCAACGTCTGTTCGAACGATCCGACCAACCATCTCCCGCCACTTCTCGTCGCGATCGGCGCGACGATGACGATCGTCGGACAGAACGGAGAGCGTTCCGTGCCCGCGGAGGAGTTCTTCCTGGGCGTCTACATGACCGCCGTCGGACCGGGTGAGCTGCTGACGAAGATCTTCGTGCCACCGGGAAAGGGCGACGGCTTCGCTTCCGTTCCGATCGGCAAGGACGGAACGTGCATCGTCAACGTCGCCGCGTCGCTCGACGGTGGCGCTCCACGTCTCGCGATCGGCTGCGTCGACGCCGTGCCCGTCCTGCTGAGACCTGATTCCGCAGAGGACGACGCGGTGCGTGCCGCCGTGCGAAGTGCCAACCTCGACCCGCCCTGGGACGTCCATGCCTCGGCCGACTACCGCCGCCACCTGGCGGAAGTGCTCGCCCTACGCGCGGTCGCCCAGGCCGCCGGAAGGACGTAGCTTGGAAGCAGTCTCCCGCAAGACGATCACGGTCGGCGTCAACGGCGAGCAGTACGAGCGCGAGGTCGACGCCCGCCGTCTGCTGATCCACTTCATTCGCGACGATCTCGACCTGACCGGCAGTCACATCGGCTGCGACACGGGAAACTGCGGCGCCTGCTCCGTCCTCCTCGACGGGACGCTCGTGAAGAGCTGCATGATGCTCGCCGTCCAGGCGGACGGGGCCAAGATCGAGACCGTCGAAGGGCTCGCCTCCGAGGGCGAGCTGAACGGCCTCCAACAGGCATTCTCAGACCACCACGCGCTCCAGTGCGGCTACTGCACGCCGGGGATGCTGATGAGCGCCACGGCCCTCCTGCGCGAGAACAGCAGTCCGAGCGAGGAGGAGATCCGGAAGGCGATCCAGGGGAACATCTGCCGCTGCACCGGGTACGTGAACATCGTCGAGGCGATCAAGGCGGCTGCGCAATGACCGAGACGACCGTCACTCCCGAGCGCCCTCTCGTCGTCGAGGAAGGGGACGTCAAGCCTGGCTTCATCGGCCAGAGCGTGCCGCGCAAAGAGGACAAGCGCCTCGTCCAGGGCGAAGGCGTCTTCTTCGACGACGTCAAACGCCACGAGATGGGCTACGTCCACTTCGTTCGGTCTCCGTACGCGCACGCCCGCATCAAGTCGGTCGACGTCTCGAAGGCGCTCGAGCTCGACGGCGTCTACGGAACGCTCACGGGCGACGAGGTCGCGATCCTCACCGATCCCTTCTTCGAGCTCTCCACTCCGCCGGGCGCGAACATCAAGGACTACGCGCTCGCTGTGGGCCGTGTACGTCACGTCGGCGACCCCGTCGCCGCCGTCGTGGCTCGCACCCGCGAGCTGGCGCGCGACGCCGCTGAGCTCGTCGAAGTCGAGTACGAACCGCTGCCTCACGTCCTCGACGGCGAGGAGTCGCTCAAGGACGAGGTCGTTCTGCACGAGGACGCCGGGTCGAACACCGTCTGGTCGGGCGTGTTCGACTGGGGCGACTTCGACGCCGCGCTCGTAGACGCGGACCACGTCGTCCGGATCGAGCGGCTCCATTTCGACCGCTTCTCGTCGACGCCGCTCGAGTGCTCCGGTTGCCTCGTCGAGTACAACCGCGGCACCGGTCAGTGGACGATCCACGGGAACCACCAGATGCCGGGGGTGGGCGCGATCTGGATGGCGCCGGCACTGCGGGTCGGCATCGACAAGCTCCGGTTCGTGAGCCAGGACATCGGCGGCGGCTTCGGCAACAAGATCACACTCCATCCTCAGTACACCGCGTGCTGCCTGCTCGCCCGCAAGCTCAACCGTCCGGTGCAGTGGACCGAGTGGCGCACCGATCAGCACACTGCGAACACCCACGGGAACGAGCGCACGTTCCTCGACGTCACGGTCCCGGTGAAGGCGGACGGGACGATGCTCGGCTTCTCCGTCCGTGCGATCGACGACTGCGGGGCGTTCCCTCGTTACGAGCCGCTCGGCTGCATCATCTGGGCCCAGGTCACGCCGGGCTGCTACCGCTGGCGCAACGTCCGCGTCGACTTCACCCAGGTGTGCACGAACAAGTCGCCGGTCGCGCCGAACCGGGGTTATTCCCGGATGCAGCACCTCTGGCTGACCGAGCGGATCGTGGACATCGTGGCCGGGGAGCTCGGCCTCGACCCGATCGAGGTGCGAAAGAAGAACTACGTCAAGCACGAGGAGTTCCCCTACGAGACTCCGAACGGCTGCATCTACGACTCCGGCGACTATGCGCGCTGCCTGGACATTGCACTCGATCTCGTCGGGTACGACTCGCTGGAGGAGAAGCGCCGCGAGGCCGAGTCGCGCGGCAAGCTCTTCGGCATCGGCATCGGCTCCACGCTCGACTCCGGGACGAACAACTTCGGCCAGTCGATGATCTTGAACCCGGAGCTGCAGTTCTCCGGCAACAACGAAGTCGCGACCGTGAAGCTCGACATCTTCGGAGAGATCGTGGTGACGCTCGGCACCGTCCCACAAGGGCAGGGACATGAGACGACGGCGTCGCAGGTCGTAGCCGAGATCCTCGGCTGCACGCCCGACGAGGTGAACGTCCGGGCAGGCCACGACACGTACTGGAACTCGACCGCCGGGTTCTCGGGGACGTACGCGTCACAGTTCGCCGTCACGGGCCTTGGCGCCGTCAAAGGCGCCACCGAGAAGCTCGCGGGGGAGATGAGGCAGCTCGCGGCTGCCGTCTTCGGCTGCTCGCCGGACGACATCGAGCTCGTCGAGAGCCAGGCGCGGATCAAGGGCAACCCGGAAGCCGCGCTGCCGTTCATGGCTCTCGGCGCGATCCTCAACGCGAACAACGCCGGGCTCCCAACCGACCTCGACGTCACGCTCAACGTGCGGCACGTCTATCGGCCGCCGTTCGAGAAGCCGGATCTCGAACGCAAGTACGGCAATCTCACGCTGACCTACGCGACGCAGATCCATGCGTGCGCGCTCGAGATCGACGCCGAGACCGGGGTGTACGAGATCGTCGATTACGCAGCGGTGGATGACTGCGGCAACCGCATCCATCCGCAGATCGTCGAGGGGCAGGTGCACGGTGCGACCGCACAGGCGCTCGGCGCCGCGACGCACGAGATCTTCACCTACGACGAGGAGGGCAACCTGCTCACTCCCAACTTCTACGACTACCACGTGCCGCACGCGCTCGACATGCCGCCGATGAAGACCGGCTTCATCGAGTCGACATCGCCGTTCACGCCGCTCGGCGCGAAGGGAATGGGGGAGGGCGGCGGCGCTGGAATCCACGCGGTCTGCGCAGCGCTGCAGAACGCCCTTGGTCGCCGCGGCGAAGGCCCGATCGTCTGGCGCAGCTGCAATCCCTACGAGAGTGTGTGGGACTTGCTGCAGAAGCCGGAGGAGACGCGCAAGCTCGTGAGCGTGGAAAGCCGATGAAGGTCAGCGGGGAGAGAGACTTTCAGGCACCGCGGGAGACGGTGTGGCAGGTGTTGAACGATCCGGCGCAAATGGCCAAGACGATGCCCGGCGTCGAGTCGTTCGACATCCAGGACGACCGGCACTGGCGCGCGCACGTGAAGATCCCGCTCGGGCTCGGCGGCCTGCGCATGTCGATCGACTTCGAGAAGATGGAGGAGCGCGAGCCCGAGTTCGCCAAGCTGCATGCCAAGGGCAACGGCGTCGGCGCAGTGCTGAACATGGACACCTCGTTCAATCTCAGCGAGGCCGGTGACGGAACGAACATGAAATGGGAGGCGGAAGTGCATCTGCTCGGTCCGGTCGCCTCGATGGGACAGCGCGTGCTTCAGCCCATCGTCAATCAGCAGGTGTCACACGTGCTCGGCGCGCTCGACAAGCAGGTGCAGGAGGCAAAGGCCGGATGAGTAGCGAGGACCCGTAGCCGACCCGCTGCTCCGCATTCGCCGGGTCGACCGGTCGGAGGCCGACGAGCTCTGCGTAGGCCTCGCAGCCGTTCATCTCGATGCTCTCCGTTCAGGGATGGCGTTGGGGGCGCTCGACACGATGGGCCGAGGAGCGCTCGAGCGCTGGTATCACGGGGTCGTGGCAGGGCTCGACGACCGCGACCGTCTCCTCGTTTTCGCAGAGGAGGGAGATCGGCTCGTTGGGATGGCGCAGCTCGTCTTCAGCGGCGCGACGAACGCCGAGCATCGAGCCGAGGTTCAACGCGTAGGTGTGGCGGCGGACGCCCGTGGGCGCGGGATCGGTGGCAGCTTGATGGCCGCGGTCGAGGAGGTCGCGCGCGACCACCGGATCACGCTGCTGTGGCTGACGACACATGACGCCACCGATGCGTGTGTGTTCTACGAAGCGATCGGCTACACAAAGCTCGGCGTGATGCCGAACTACTCCCGACGGCCCGACGGCACGCTCTGGCCCGGGGCCTTCTACTTCAAGGACCTGTCCGCGTGAGAAGATCGGCCTGATGGCACAACCCTTCCGCATCGGAGTGATGCAGCTCACCATGGAGCCGCTCGAAGAGATGCTCGAGTCGGCACGCGTCATGGATCGGGCCGGCATGGACACGATCTGGCTCGCCGAGGCCTACCCCTGGTGGCGCAAGCACGGGATGGAGGCTCGCTCGTCCACCGTCGTCTCAGGCCTGATCGCGCAGGCGACGGAGCGGCTCACGGTCGGCTGGGGGATCATCTCGCCATTCACGCGCCACCCCGTACAGGTCGCAATGGATGCGCGCGTCGTGCAGGAGGCAGCGGGGCCTGGGCGGTTCCTGCTCGGCTTCGGCACCTCGAAGATCTTCCTCAACAACGCCCGGCTGAACGGCAAGCGCACCCTTGGACCGATGCGCGACGCCGTCGCAATCGTCCGCGGCGTTCTTTCGGGCGAGCCGTTCACCTACGAGGGCAACACCTGGAGCGCAGACGTTCCGGGTCTTCAGGCCGAAGCCGAGACGCCCCGTACCGTGCCGCCCGTCTACCTCGCAGCGACCGCGCCGAAGATGCAGGCTCTTGCAGGCGAGATCGCGGACGGCTGTCTGACGCCTTCGATCACGACCCCGGCCTTCGTTCGCTACACGCGCGACAACGTCGCCGCCGACATCGACATCGGCTGCACCGTGGTCGCATCGATCCACAAGTCCGACCGCGACAGAGGCCGCGACGGTGCTCGTGAGATCGCCGGAATGTACCTCGCGAACAAGGTGCAGAACATCAAGGGAGCAGCGGACACGCTCCTCGACCTCGCCGGGCTCACCCAGGACGAGATCCGGCCGGTCGCCGACGCCATGGAGCTGGGGGGACGGCTAGCCGCAAAGGCGAAGGTGACCGACGAGATCCTCGACAAGTGCATGCCGATTGCCGGCACTCCCACCGACTGCATCGCGGCGATCGAGGAGTATCGGGACGCCGGCTGCACGCACGTGATGCTCGAGCTCTGGGGCGACCGCCGGCACGAACAGATCGAGCTGTTCGGCAAGGAGGTGCTGCCGCATTTCCGTTGAGATCGACTCCGACCGGCTCGTCGCGCTCGCAGTGGATCTCGTTTCGGTCCCGAGCCCGACCGGCGACGAGCAGGCGATGGGCGAGCGCGTCCGCGCCGAGCTCGAGGACATGGGGCTGCAGGTGCAGTGGCAGGAGGTCGAGGACGGACGCCCGAACGTCGTCGGCCTCTGGGAGACCGAAGTGGGGGGCGGCAAGTCGCTGATGTTCAACGGGCACATGGACACCTCCTACTCGGGCAGCGAGCCGTGGCTCCAGGGAATCCGAGGGTTCCAGCCGAAGGGCTTCGTCCACGACGGTCGCATCTACGGGCTCGGCATCTCGAACATGAAGGGGGCGCTCGCCTGCTACATGGAGGCGGTGCGCTCGTTACAGGATGCCGGTATTCGGCTCAAAGGCGACCTGATGATCGCGTGCGTCTCCGGTGAGATCGAGAAGACGCAGTGGCATCCTGACTTCGTCGGCCGCGAGTACCGCGGTTACGCTGCCGGCTCCCGCTTCCTGCCGACGCACGGCGGGGTCACCGACATGTGCATTTTGGGCGAGCCGACCGAGCAGAAGATCGTTCTGGGCCATTACGGGGCGATCTGGATGCGCATCTCGACGAGCGGTCCCTTCATTCATACCGCCTTCAGCGAAGGGCGGCGAAACGAGACGTCGATCGTGCGCATGCGTGACGTGCTCGGCGCGGTGCTCGACTTCGCGCCGGAGTGGGAGGAGCGCACCTCGTACCGAGGAAAGAAGGGAATCGTCAACGTCGGCGCGATCAACGGCGGCTTTGCCTGGCGCGTCTCGCGGACGCCGCACCGCACGGATCTCTTCGTCGACTTTCGCGTGCCACCGAGCATGCCGATGGCCCAGGCGCGCGCGGAGCTCGGCGACTTCGTGCGTGAGGTGCGCGAGCGGTTCCCGAACCACGGCATCGAGTCGGAGATCTACGTGACCGCGCCGGGCTCCGAGATCGCGGAGGATCACCCGCTCATCGGGGCGATCGACGAGGCGCACGCAGAGGTCTTCGGGGCGAAGCCGGAACGCGACACCGTCCGCTGGTTCTCCGATGCGTCGGCCCTTACCCGCTACGGAATCGAGAGCGTGAACTACGGCACGTCGAGCGGTCTCCCCGATCCGGTGCTCGGCGAGAACCTCGACATCGACGGCCTGGTCAAGATCGCGCACGTGTACGCCCTCGTGGCCCAGAGCATCTGCGAGGCCGTATGAAGAGCCTCGACGCGTTCCTGCCGACGTACGAGTTCTCGACACGGCACGAAGTTCGGGTCGGCGTTGATCCGGGGCGGGCCGACCGAGCCCTGCGCGAGGTGACGTTCAAGGAGGTTCCGCTCGTGCGCGGCCTGCTGCTTGCACGTGGCCTCGGCCTGCGCAGCGCGAAGGAAACGGTGCTGGCGGCGATGGTTCCGCGCGCCACCGTCCTCGAGGACGTGCCCGGTGAGGGGCTCATCTTGACGCTGAGCGGACAATTCTGGCGACTGCGAGGCCGCGGGCCGGAACCCCCGGCCACCGCGGTGATCGACTTCCGCGCGCTGCCGGGCAGCCTGGCGACCGAGACGCGCGTGCACGTTCCGGATCCGGTGTCGCAACGGAAGTTCGCACAGTACTGGCGGGTCGTCCGTCCTTTCAGCGCCGTCATCCGGATGCTCGTGCTTCGAGCAGCGAAACGCCGCGCGGAGGCGGCGTGAAGCTCGTCACGTTCGACGAGGGCCGCGTCGGTGAGCTGCGCAACGAAACGGTCGTAGAGCTCGACGTTCCGTCGATGCGGGAGTACTTCGAGCGTGGCGGCTCCGTGCGCCCGACCGGCGAAGAGCCTGCGCTCGACGCCGTCGCCCTGCGCGCGCCGATCATCCCGAAGAAGTTCATCCACACCGCCGGAAACTTCCGCGAGCATGAAGAAGAGTCGAAGCGCGTCGGCTGGACGCACGAGATCGCGCCCTGGATCGTCTTCTTCCAGAACGTCGATGCGATCGTCGGCCCTGACGAGCCCATCGTCTATCCGGAGCACCTGACCCAGGAGCTCGACTACGAGCTCGAGCTGGCAGTCGTGATCGCGAAGTCCGGCAAGTGGTTCGCGCCCGAGGAAGCGGCGGACTACATAGGCGGGTACGTGATCTTCAACGACATCACGGCCCGGGACATCCAGCGCCGCGAGATGCGCTCCGGCGTGTTCTCGTTCTGCAAGGCCATCGACACGTTCTGTCCGCTCGGGCCGTGGATCGTCACTCCCGACGAGATCGGCGATCCGCACGACCTGCGGATGGAGCTTCGTGTCAACTGCGAGCCGCGCCAGGAGTCGCACAGCGGGAACATGTCGGTGACGATCCCCGAGATCCTTTCGCACTACTCGGCGCTCGGCTATTCGGCGGGTGACGTCGTCTCGACCGGAACCGTCAGCGGCGTCGCCGGCTTCAGCGAGGACGCCGCGTCGCTCTACCTCAAGCCCGGCGACGTGATCGAGGCCGAGATCGAGAAGATCGGCGTCCTTCGCAACCCCGTGGTCTCCTGGCGGGATGCCCACGGAGGGGACGAGGCGCCGCCGCGCGTGTCCTGGTGAGCTGGCCGCGCGACGATGCCAAGCTCGACCGCGTCCAGGCGCTGATGGCAGAGGAAGGGCTGGACGCGCTCGTCGTCCGGGCGCCGGACAACGTCCTCTACCTGACGAACTTCTGGGGGATGAAGGGCTACGACGCCGCGGTCTTCCCCCGCGAGGGCCCGCCGGTGCTGATCACGATGGAGCCCTCCGCCGAGGACGCGGCCGACAACGCCTGGACGACTGGCGTTGTCCTCGTGCCCGGGTATGACGCGGA
>CATPAS010000004.1 GCA_955652075.1 uncultured Gaiellaceae bacterium
AACGCTTCGTGAGCCTCGCAGTGAACAGGTATGAGCTGGGCCGGATCGGCACGAATTGCTACATCGTCCGTGCCGATGAGGCCGCGGCGGAAGCCGTCGTCGTCGACCCCGGGGCGGAAGCCTCGCGCGTAGTCGACGAGCTGGACGCCCTGGGTGCTCGCTGCACGGCGATCCTCATCACTCACGGCCACTGGGACCATCTCGGCGGGGTGGCGGATCTCGCCGAGGCGACCGGCGCTCCCGTCCACATGGCCGAAGAGGAGCGGATCCTGCTGGAGGACTTGAACAGCTTCACGCCCCCCGGCGTGGAGCTCCGGCCGTATGCGCCCGACGTGCTCCTGCAGGGCGACGAGACGCTCGAGCTGGCCGGCATCTCCTTCCAGACACTCCGGATTCCCGGACACTCGCCCGCGCATCTCGCCTACTACGCCGCCGAGGCGATCTTCTCCGGCGACCTCGTTTTCGCGGGCTCCGTCGGCCGGACCGATCTGCCCGGCGCGGACTGGGACACGCTCGTCGGGTCAATCCGCATGCTCGCGGACCGGTTCCCTCCGGAGACCGTCGTCTACTCGGGGCACGGCCCGAAGACGACGCTCGGTGCTGAGCTCGCACGGAATCCGTTCCTCGCGGAGCTGCGCGCGTGACGCGCTTCGAAGCGCCGCGCGGCACGCACGACATCCTTCCGTCAGAGCAGCCGCTGTGGCGGTGGGTGACGGGGGAGATGCAGGACGTCTGCGCGTTGTACGGCTACCGGCGCATCGACACGCCTGCGTTCGAGGACACCGAGCTCATCGTCAGGACGTCCGGCGGGGGCTCCGACGTCGTGCAGAAGGAGACGTACACGTTCACCGACCGGGGCGGCCGCTCGCTGACGCTACGGCCGGAAGCAACGGCGCCGATCTGCCGCGCCTACGTCCAGCACGGGCTGCATCGCGAGGCGCAACCGCAGAAGCTGTACACGCTCGGGCCAATGTGGCGGTATGACCGGCCGCAGCGGGGCCGTTACCGCGAGCACTGGCAGCTCTCGGTCGAGGCGATCGGCACCGACGACCCTGCGATCGACGCTGAAGTCATCCAGCTCTACTCGGAGCTCTTGCGCCGCGTCGGAGTGACCGACTACGTGCTCGAGCTCAACTCGATCGGCGATCGCAACTGCCGTGCCGCCTACGTCGAGAAGCTTGTGAACTGGCTCGACGAACATGACAAAGAGCTGGACGAGGAGGCGCGCGGGAAGCGGGCGACGTCGCCGCTCAGGGTCTTCGACGTGAAGAGCGAGCGCGTGCAGGCGCTGCTGGCGGGCGCGCCGAAGATCGGCGAGTCGCTCTGCGAGGAGTGCCGCGAGCACTTCGCGCACGTGCGCGAGTACCTCGATGCCTACGGCGTCGGCTACCAGCTGAATCCGACGCTCGTCCGCGGCCTCGACTACTACACGCGGACGACGTTCGAGTTCAAGGACGAGGCGATCGGTGCAAAGGACACGATCTGCGGCGGCGGTCGCTACGACGGGCTCATCGAGGAGATCGACGGGCCGGCGACGCCGGGCATCGGCTTCGGCGCAGGCATCGAGCGGCTCCTGCTCTCGATCGGGTCGGATCCGGCGGAGCCGCCGCACATCGATGTGTTCTTCGTGTGCGAGCGGGACTCCGATCGTGCTCGCATCCTTCCGCTCCTCGCCGAACTGCGACGCCGCGGACTGCGTGCCGACATGGATTACGCCGGGCGCTCGAACAAGGGTCAACTCACTCAAGCCGCGCGACTCGGTGCCGGCTGGACGGTCCTCGTCGAGGGCGAGAAGGCGACCGTCCGGCAACCGGGCCGTGAAGACTTCACCGCGCCGCTCGGCGAAGTCGTCGACAGGATCTCGAGATGAACCGCTGGCGCGATCTCTATTGCGGCGAGGTCGGCCCGGAGCGGGTCGGAGAGACGGTCTCGGTCGCCGGGTGGGTCGCGCGGCGCCGCGACCACGGCGGACTGATCTTCATCGACCTCCGCGATCACACCGGCATCGTCCAGCTCGTCATCAACCCCGAGCGCGCGCCCGACGCTGCAAAGGTCGCGCACGACATCCGTTCCGAGTTCGTCGTGCACGCGCGGGGAGAAGTCGCCCGCCGCGCGCCGGAGGCCGTGAACCCGAACATCCCGACGGGCGAGGTCGAGATCCAGGTGGACGAGCTCGAGATCGTCGCCCGCTCGGAACCTCTGCCCTTCCAGCTCGACGACGAGGGAGTCGAGGAGCCGACCCGCCTTCGCTACCGCTATCTCGACCTGCGCCGCGACCGCATGCAGCGCAACCTGCGTCTTTCCGCCACCGTCATCGCCGCCATCCGCCGTTCGATGGAAGAGCAGGGCTTCATCGACGTGTGGACACCGTCGATGACGCTCGGCACGCCCGAGGGCGCGCGAGATTTCCTCGTCCCTGTTCGTCTGCAGCCGGGGCGGTTCTTCGCGCTCGCTCAATCGCCGCAGCTCTTCAAGCAGACGTTCATGATCGGCGGGCTAGACCGCACTACCAGATCGCGACGTGCTGGCGGGACGAGGATCTTCGTGCCGACCGGCAGTTCGAGTTCAGGCAACTCGACCTCGAGCTCGCCTTCCCGACACGCGAGGACGTCCTGGAGGTGCTGGAGCAGGTCGTCGTCGCCTCGTTCGAAGCGCTCGGCCGCACGCCTCCGTCACCGCCGTTCCCGCGCATGGCCTACGCCGAGGCGATGCTGCGCTATGGCTCCGACAAGCCGGACGTGCGCTTCGGCCTGGCGATCCAGGATGCAACCGACCTCACGCGCGGCTCCGAGTTCGGAGTCTTCGCCGGCGCGGAGACGGTCCGCTACATCGTCGCGCCCAAGGCGTTCTCGCGCGGCGAGCTGCAGAAGCTCGAGGAGTTCGCGAAGGAGTGGGGCGCGAAGGGCCTGGCCTATCTCGTTTTCGACGAGACGGGCGAAGTGCGTTCGCCGATCGCGAAGTTCCTCTCGGAGCAGGAGGTCGAGGCATTCCGTGCCCCACCGGGATCGACAGTCCTCTTTGCCGCCGACAGCGCGCCGATGGTGGAGCGGGTGCTCGGCGCTCTTCGGCTCCAGCTCGGCCAGCAGCTCGAGCTCATCGACGAGTCGCGCAACGAGCTTCTCTGGGTCCTGGATTTCCCCCTGTTCCTGAAGGACGAGGACACGGGCCAATGGACGTTCGTGCATCACCCCTTCACGAGCCCCGTCGAGGGCCACGAGGACCTGATCGACTCCGACCCCGGCGCCGCTCTGAGCCAGCACTACGACCTGATCTGGAACGGGTGGGAGCTCGGTTCTGGCTCGATCAGGATTCATCGCCAGGAGATCCAGGAGCGGGTCTTCCGCGCGATGGGGATGACCGATGAGGAGGCGCGGGCCAAGTTCGGTTGGTTCCTCGACGCGCTTCGCATGGGTGCTCCGCCCCACGGAGGGTTCGCCCTCGGGATCGAGCGCTTTCTCGCACTTCTCGCCGGTGAGTCGAACATCCGCGAGGTGATCGCCTTCCCGAAGACGGCCAGCGGCTCCGACCCGCTGACCGGGGCACCTGCGCCGACCACGAAGGAACGGCTCGACGAGCTTGGAATCAGTCTCAAGACACCGAAGGTGTGAGCCTCGGGCTCTGACCGACCGATGAAACCTGCATACTTTCGCCAGAAGGGCTAGCCGCAGATGGCCGCATCCGAACCAGGACAACAACCCTCTCTCACCGCGCTCCCGCGCCTCGAAGACCTGCCCAAGAGCGGGGACGGCTACGACCTCGAGAAGGTCCGCGAGGCTTTCGAGGCATTCCGGAGGCACTCCGCCCAACTTCAGGCGCAGCTGCGGGTCCTGCAGGCCGCGAGCCGGAGCGGGCAATCCGTCGAGCCCACCGGACACGCCGTGCGCATGGACGCGCTGCATCTGATTCGTGCCGCCTCGGAGTTTGCGGATACGGTCGAGGCCGACGCGCAGAAGGCGTCCGAAGCGCAGCTGTCCAAGACCGAGGAAGAGGTGCGCCGCCGCCGGCGCGAACAGCAGGATCGCGAGTCGGAGATCGAGCGCTACCGTCAGGAGAGCGAGCGCCAGCGCGCGGAGATGCTAAACGCCGCACGGAACGAGGCACGTGAGTTGCTCGCTAACGCCAACCGCGATGCAACGCAGGAGCTTCGCGAAGCCGAGGCGAAGGGCAACCGCTTGCTCGAGCAGTCACGGCACCAGGCAACCGAGCTGACGAACTCGGCCCGTGCCGAGGTCGAGCAGACGCTCGAGTGGGCGCGTGCGCAGGCTTCCGCGATCCTCAGCCGTGCTCAGACCGGCGCAGAGCAGTTGCTCGCAGCGGCCGGGCTCGGTGAGGACGAGATCAAGGGCGTCGGCCAGGCGATCGTCGAGGCAGTGCAACAAGCGACCGAGGCGACGCGCACTCCGCCGACTGCTACACGGCCCGCCGCGGCGATGGCGGCACCGCCTGTCTCGGCACCGGCAAAACCCAAGAAGAAGGAAACGAAAGCAGACCAGGCTGTGCCGGAGATCTCTGGCAAGCAAGAGGCTCAAGCCGAAGGCTCGGTGCCCT
>CATPAS010000005.1 GCA_955652075.1 uncultured Gaiellaceae bacterium
CGTCGAGGAAGTCGCTGCGGAGGCTCCTGTCGAGGAGGCTGCTCCCGAGCCCGTTGCAGAGGCTCCGGCCGAGGAGCCGGTCGCCGAGGAGCCCGCCCCGGAGCCTGTGGCCGAGGCGGAGCCCGAGGCCGCTGCGGAAGAGCCCGCGCCCGAGCCGGTCGCCGAAGCTCCGGCGGAAGAGCCGGCGCCCGAGGTTCCCGCCGAGGCCGCCGCGGAAGCTCCCGCTGCGGAGGCCGAAGTTGTCGAGGCGCCGACCGCGGAAGCGCCGGCTGCCGAAGAAGCTCCGGCTGCAGAACCGCCGCCGCAGTCGCAGCCGAAGCAGAAGCGCAAGCCTCGTCCCCGTGCGGAACGAAGACAGCGCCCGAAGGTTCGCCGCGAGGCCCCGGCCGAGCGTAAGCCGATCAGCCGGCTACCGAAGCCGGAGTCCGAGCGCGGCCGCCGGCAGGAGCGTCGCGGCGTCGTCGTCTCGAGTGCGATGGACAAGACGATCATCGTCAAGGTCGAGGCGATCAAGGCCCACCGTCGTTACAAGAAGGTCGTCCGCCGCAGCGTGAAGTTCCACGCCCACGACGAGCAGAACACCGCCAACGTGGGGGACATCGTCCGCATCGTCGAGACCCGGCCGCTCTCCAAGTCGAAGCACTGGCGACTCGTGGAGATCGTAGAGGCTGCCAAGTGATCCAGCAGGAATCCAGACTTCGAGTGGCGGACAACACCGGCGCCCGCGAGATCCTCTGCATCCGCGTGAAGGGTGGAACGGGCCGCCGCTACGCGCGCGTGGGCGACATCATCGTCGGCACCGTCAAGCAGGCCGCTCCTCAGGGCGCGGTGAAGAAGGGCGAAGTCGTGCAAGCCGTAGTCGTCCGCACGCGCAAGCCGTACGGCCGCGACGACGGCACGTCGATCGCATTCGACGAGAACGCCGCGGTGATCATCGACGCTCAGCGCAACCCACGCGGTACCCGCATCTTCGGGCCGGTCGCCCGCGAGCTGCGTGAGAAGAACTTCATGAAGATCGTGTCACTCGCCCCGGAGGTGCTCTAGCCATGGCCCACACGATGCGAATCCGCAAGGGCGACCTCGTCCACGTGCTGAGCGGCAAGGACCGCGGCAAACAGGGCCGCGTCATCGACTCGCGTCCGAAGGACGGCAAGGTCATCGTCGAGAACATCAACATCGTCAAGCGGCATACGAAGCCGCGTCCGATTCAAAACACCAGCCGGATGGGAGCTGCCGGCATGACGCCGGGCGGCGTCGTCGAGAAGCCGTCCCCCCTGCACGCGGGCAACGTCATGGTCGTCTGTCCCGTCTGCAACAGGCCGACGCGCGTGGGGATGAGGGACAAGGACTCCCACGGACAACAGGTGAAGGTCCGCGTTTGCAAGCGCGCCGACTGCGGCGAGGAGATCGACCGGTGAGCACCAGGGTCCGCGAAGTCCGTAGGGAAGCCGCGCGTGCCTCCTACGCGCCGCGCCTGAAGCTGCGCTACGAGCGCGAGCTTCGTGCGCAGCTGAAGGACGAGCTTGGCATGTCCTCGCCGATGGCGGTTCCGCGCATCGAGAAGATCACGCTGAACATGGGCGTCGGCGAGGCGAAGACCGACGCGAAGCAGCTCGACGCGGCAATCGAGGAGCTTTCGATCATCGCCGGTCAGCGCGCCCAGGTACGCAAGGCCACCAAGTCGATCGCGCAGTTCAAGATCCGGGAGGGGATGCCGATCGGCGCGCGCGTCACGCTGCGCGGCACTCGCATGTACGAGTTCCTCGATCGGCTGATCGCCATCGCTCTTCCGCGCATCCGTGACTTCCGCGGCCTGAACCCGGGGTCCTTCGACGGACGCGGCAACTATTCACTCGGCATCCGGGAGCAGATCATCTTCCCGGAGATCGACTACGACGACATTCAGCAGGTCCGCGGCCTCGACGTCGCGATCACGACCTCCGCGAAGACGGACGAGCATGGGCTGGCGCTTCTGCGCGGGCTCGGCATGCCCTTCGCGGCGGACGGAAGGGAGCAACAGTAGTGGCAAAGACATCACTTCGGATCAAGCAGCAGCGCCCCCAGAAGTACCCCGTGCGGGCGTACTCGCGCTGCAACCGCTGCGGGCGCCCGCGCGCCGTGTTCCGCAAGTTCGGCCTCTGCCGGATCTGCCTGCGGGACCTCGCGCACCAAGGCGTGATCCCGGGCATGACGAAATCGAGCTGGTAGTCGTGCTCACCGATCCCGTCGCCGACATGCTCGCCCGCATTCGCAACGCCAACAAGGCGCTGCACGAGCACACCGAGATGCCCACCTCCCGTCTCAAGGAGGGCATCGCCCGCATCCTCAAGGAGGAGGGCTACATCACGGACTTCCACGTGAAGAAGGGCGAGAGCTTCGATACCCTGGTCATCCACCTGAAGTACGGCCGAAGCCGCGAGAGGATCATCACCGACCTCAAGCGGGTGTCGAAGCCCGGCCGCCGTGTCTACGCGGGCAAGGATCGCCTTCCGCGCGTACTCGGCGGGATGGGCGTGGCGATTCTGTCCACGTCGACCGGCCTGATCACGTCACGCACAGCCGAAGAGAAAGGAATCGGCGGCGAAGTCGTGTGCTTCATCTGGTAGCGAAATGAGTCGAATCGGAAGACAGCCCATCGAAATCCCCGCCGGCGTGTCGGTGTCGATCGACCCTGGCCGCGTGATGATCAACGGGCCGCTCGGCAACCTGCAGCAGCGGGTGCCGGCCCGGATGAAGATCGAGCAGGCCGAGGACACGATCACCGTTGCCCGTCCGACCGACCGTGGCCAGGACCGCGCGCTGCACGGTCTGACCCGGACGCTGATCGCCAACATGGTCGAGGGCGTCACGAAGGGCTTCGAGAAGCGTCTCGAGCTGCAGGGAGTCGGCTACCGCGCCGCCTTGCAGGGCACCGATCTGCGGCTCGACGTCGGCTACTCGCATCCGGTCGTGATCAAGGCGCCGCAAGGGATCTCCTTCGAGGTCCCCTCGAACACCGAGATCGTCGTCAAGGGCGTGGACAAGCAGCAGGTGGGACAGACGGCCGCGGAGGTCCGCAAGGTGCGCCCGCCCGAGCCGTACAAGGGCAAGGGCATCCGCTACCACGGCGAGTACGTGCGCCGCAAGGTCGGTAAGCGGGC
>CATPAS010000006.1 GCA_955652075.1 uncultured Gaiellaceae bacterium
CCCCGGCACCCTGTGCAAGCGCGCGAAGGACTCAGCCCGCAAGGATGAGCTGAAGCGGGCAAGGGACGACTTCACAACCCTCTGCGGCGTGCCCACCTGGAGAGAACCCGAACCACCAGGGCACATCCACGAGATCTGATCGGAACGGCGGCGCTGGAAGGCGTCGGGTTCAGCGCCGAGGACTGCCACCCGACCTGACAGGAACGCGAGGGAAAAGTCAGCTCGATTGTCTGCTTGCCTCTAGTGAACCGTGAAGTGGCCGAACATCTGTGACTCGTGTGCCTTGCAGTAGTACTTGTACTTCCCCGCCTTGAGCTTGATCGTCGCGGTCTTCGTCCCTTTGAACGGGACCGTCGTGAAGTCCTTGGCGAAGCCGTGTGGCCCGTCCAATGCGAAGCTGTGGATGGTCGAGCCGTCATGGATGACGAAGGTGTAGGTCCCTGCGGCCAGCGTCTTGACGCTGTGCCCACCCTTGGTGAGCGTGATCTTGAATGCATCGTTAGCCCCGGTCGTACCGATCAGCTTCGTGCTCGACGAGGAACCGAAGGCGGCGGCGGCGACAACGAACGCGGCAACGAGTGCAGCTGTAGCAGCTGCAACAAGCGAGTAACGACTCTTCATCGTGCTCCTTCCTTCGAGGGCGTCCCAACGCCTGACATACGGGAATAGGAGTCCTTTGGTTTTGCGGCTCCAGAGTCCGCTTCGGGACCGCCGGAGAATGACACTTCCAGGGCTGTTCTGGCCCTTGCTGCCCCGCTTCACGGAGGGAATCGAGCCGTGCAGGCTCGTCTTCTCCAGCAGGTCGCCGAAAGCGTTCGCGCGTCGGCTCTGACGAGCAGGTCTCCCTAGGCGTCCGGAGCCGGTAGTCGCGCGCCCGCTCGCGTGTTGACTCCTGTTGCCAACGGAGTCGGCCGAAAGCTCAAGATTGGGGCGTCCCCGGTCGATGGTGGCTGAGTGACTGCGCGCGCATCCGCCGGCCCCCGGTCCGCGTTGGCGGCTCCTGCTTGGATCGACAAGTGGCTCGCGGCCTGCCATGACCTCGCCGAGCTCGAGCGTTCGAACCCGATGAGCGATGCCGTGATCGAGGAGATCGACGGTCGCAAGATCCGGGTCGGAGACCAGTGGCTTGCGGATTTCGCCTCCTGTAACTACCTGGGCTTCGACCTCGAGCGGGAGATCATCGAGACCGTCCCCGCCTATCTGGAAAAGTGGGGGACGCACCCGAGCTGGTCGCGTCTGCTCGGCAGCCCGGTGCTCTACCCGCAGATCGAGAAGCGTCTCGCCGCGCTCGTCGGCGCCGAGGACACTCTCGTGCTGCCGACGATCACGCTGATCCACATGTCCGTGATTCCGGTGCTCGCGGGCGGCGGCACGATCTACGTCGAATCCCGCGCGCACAAGACCATCTACGAAGGCTGCCAGCTCGCGGGTGCCCGCGGCGCGACTGTGAAGAGGTTCGCGTTCGAGGACGCGGACGATCTGGAGCGGCTCCTCAAAGAGAACGGCCCGTCGCCCCGGCTGATCTGTGTCGACGGCGTGAACAGCATGACGGGCAATGCCGTCGACCTACCCGCGTTCGCACGGCTGGCCCGCGCCTACGACGCCCTCCTGTACGTCGACGATGCTCACGGGTTCGGTGTCATCGGCGAGCGAAGCGACGACGAGCTCAGCCCCTACGGGAACGGCGGGAACAGCATCGTCCGCTATACCGGCGAGTCCTACGACCACGTCGTGCTCGTCTCGGGGTTGTCGAAGGCGTACTCGTCGCTCGCGGCCTTCCTGACCTGTCCGCCCGAGCTGAAGCGCCTGCTGAAGACGGCCGCTCCGCCGTATCTCTATTCGGGGCCGTCTCCGATCGCCTCCCTTGCAACGGTCATTGCCGGCTTGGACGTGAACGAGAAGCGAGGTGACGCCATTCGCGCCGATCTCTGGCGCAAGACCGCGGCAGTGCTCGGCAAGCTCGACCGCCTCGGGGTGCACACTCCGAATCGATCGGGTTTCCCGATCATCGAGGTGCCGCTCGCGCGCCACGAGGACATCGATGCCGTTGGGCGATTCCTCTTCGACAACGGGATCTACGTGACGCTTGCCGCGTACCCGCTCGTTCCGAGGAGCGAGGTCGGGTTCCGCATCCAGGTCACTGCCGCGAACACCGACGCGGAGATCGAGCAGTTGAACGACGTGCTCGGCCGGCTGGTGAACGTGTTCGACCTGCAGCCCGCCCGCAAGAGCGAGCGCGCGGCATGAGACGGCTCGCACTTGGCGGAAGCTCGCGCGAGCGGGCCTGGATCTGGTACCTGGCCGGGACGTCCCTGCTGACGTGCTTGTACCTGTTCGCTCCGGGGCTGGCCGGAAACGGGCCGCTGATCAACGGCCTCGGCCTCTCCGGCGTCGTCGCGATCGTCGTCGGAATCCGGATGCACAAGCCGCGCGCTCGTGCGGCCTGGTGGCTCTTCGCGGCAGGACAGTTCCTCTTCTTCAGCGGCGATCTCTACACCTACAGCTACCCCAAGTTGCTGGGCGCGAACGTCGGCTTCCCCTCGATCGGCGACGCGCTCTATCTGACGGTCTACCCGGTTCTGATGGCGGGACTGTTCGTCCTCATCAAGCGACGCAACCCGCGGCGCGATCGGACAGGTCTCATCGACGCGCTGATCCTGACGATCGGTGTCGGACTCCTCTCGTGGGTGTTCCTGATCGCACCGAACATCCATCTCGGGGGCTTGTCCCTGCTGGCCAATACCGTGTCTGTCGCATATCCGCTCGGCGACGTTCTTCTGCTTGCCGCGGCGATCAGGCTCGCAGTCGATGCCGGCAAGCGAACGCCGGCGTTCTGGTTCCTCATCAGCAGCATCGTCTGTCTGCTCGCGACGGACTCCGCCTACAACTACGCGCTCCTGAAAAATGCGTACCACCACCAGCTGATCTACGACGCCGGCTGGATCCTCTATTACCTGCTCTGGGGGGCGGCCGCGCTGCACCCGTCGATGCGATCGCTCGAGGAGGGCGCCCCGGATTTCCGGACGCGTCTGACCCCACTCAGGCTCGCGCTACTCGGCGGCGCCTGCCTGATCGCGCCGGGGATTCGCTTTGTCCAGTCCATCCACAACCCGGACGTCCTCGTCCTCATCGTCGCCTCCGCGGTCCTCTTCTTGCTCGTCGTCGCGAGGATGGCGGGCCTCGTCCGCCAGGAGGCCCGCGTGACCTCGCGCGAGCGGGCTCTGCGCGGCGCCGGTGTCGAGCTCGTCGCTGCGGCCGGCCATCAGCAGGTGGCAGAGGCCGCCATCTCCGCGGTCCATCGCCTGCTCGGCGCCGAGCCGCCTGTGCGGCTCGTCCTCATGTCCGAAGGAGTGGCGGTCGTCGAGGCCTCGTCCGACGGCGCTACGGGCGGTCGCGTCGGTCAGGGGACGCGCGACTGGCTGCTGGAGGAGCGCTCGGACTCGCTTCGCGTCCTGCACGCAGAACCACCTCCTTACGTGCGCGGTGACCTGAGGCTTCCCGAGGGGCAGACGACGATCGTTGCTCCGCTGACCGTTCGCGGCGAAGTCCGCGGCGCTCTCGTGATCTCGTCGCCGGGGAGCCTGACGCGCGACCTCGTCGACGCGCTCGGCGCTCTCGCGACGCAGGTCTCGCTCGCAGTCGAAGGGGCGTCGCTGGCTGCGGACCTCCATCGACGCCAGAGTGAGGCCCGTTTCCGCTCGCTCGTCGCCCACTCCAGCGACCTGATCACGGTGTTGGACGCCGAGGGCCTCGTCACGTACCAGAGCCCGTCGATCGAGCGTTTGCTCGGATACCGCGTCGACGAGGTCGAAGGAACGCGGTTCGACCGGCTGCTGAGCGAGAGCGACCGACCCCTGCTGGCGCAGCTGATCGCAGTCGACGGCTCGGGAGATGCTGACGCGCACACGATCGAATGCTCGGTCCGTCACAGCGACGGCACGGTGCTGAGGTTCGAGGTCCAGCACACCGACCTGCTCCACGACGAGCACGTCCGCGGGATCGTCCTCAATTGCCGCGATGTCAGCGAGCGCAAGGCTTTCGAGGAGCAGCTGGCTCATCAGGCTTTCCACGACCCGGTGACGAAGCTCGCCAACCGCGCGCTGTTCTCCGACCGTGTCGAGCACGCACTGATGCGCACTCAGCGCGGCGCTCCCGAGATTGCCGTCATGTTCATCGACCTGGACGACTTCAAGACCGTGAACGACAGTCTCGGTCACGCGGCCGGGGACGAAGTGTTGCAGGAGGTTGGCCGTAGGCTGAAGATCGCCGTTCGCCCGACCGACACTGTCGCACGCTTCGGTGGAGACGAGTTCGCCGTCCTCCTCGACGGCGTAGCCGGCTCGTCGGACGCCGCCGACGCGGCGGCGCGAATCCTGCGAGCGCTCGATCTTCCCATCGAAATCGAGGGCAAGAACGTGTTTCCGAGGGCGAGCGTCGGGATCTGCCTGGTCGGAGAGGACCTCGAGACGCCCGAGGCGTCGGAGCTCCTACGCAATGCCGACGTGGCGATGTACATGGCCAAGCGCGACAGCAAGGGCAGCTATCGGGTCTTCGAGCCGACGATGCACGAGCGCGTCGTCGAGCGACTCGAGCTTCGGTCGGACCTGCAGCACGCGCTGACCATGGACCAGCTCGAGTTGCACTACCAACCGGTCGTGAGGCTCGCCGACCGCGAAATTCTCGGCGTCGAGGCTCTGGTGCGCTGGAACCATCCCACACGCGGCACTATCCCCCCGATCCAGTTCATCCCGGTAGCCGAGGAGACGGGCTTGATCATCCCGATGGGGCGGTGGATCCTCGAGACGGCCTGCCACGAAGGCGCTCGTCTCCGCGAGAGCTTCCCCCGGCCCGAGCAGTTGACGATGAGCGTGAACCTCTCCGTCAGGCAGCTCCAGTCCGAAACGCTCGTTGCCGACGTGCGCCAGGCGCTCGAAGTCAGTGGGCTACCGGCGGCCGGGCTGGTCCTCGAGATCACCGAGTCGCTGATGCTCACCGACACCGACTTCGCGATGATGCAGCTGCACGATCTCAAGGCGCTAGGGATCCGGCTGGCAATGGACGACTTCGGAACCGGCTACTCGTCGCTCAGCTATCTCAGTCGCTTCCCCGTCGACATCTTGAAGATGGACCGATCGTTCGTCGGCGACAAGGACAACGACGCTCTGACCTCGGCGATCATCGCGCTTGGCACGAGCCTCTCGCTCGAAGTTGTCGCCGAGGGAATCGAGCTTCCCGAGCAGGCGAGCTCGCTCGAAGAGCTCGGGTGCGAGCTCGGGCAGGGATTCCTCTTCGCCCGTCCGATGGATTCGGACGCGTTGAGGGAGTTCCTCACCATTGCGGGCGCGTCGACTCGGAAAGACACCGAGTCGTCAGCAGCCTCCAATGCAGCATAGTCACGAAGCGCTTGACCGGCCCGGAGGGTTTGGTCGCGGCGACCTGCTTTCGCCGCTCAAGCATCGTGACTTCCGGATCCTCTGGACGGGGATGACGATTTCGCTGATCGGCGACGGCATCTTCCTCATCGCGATCGCATGGGAGAGCTACTCCCTGTGGAACGCACCTGCGGCATTGTCGATCGTGGGCATCGGGATGACGATTCCGACGATCGCGTTCCTTCTGGTCGGCGGCGTCGTCAGCGACCGGCACGACCGGCGGATCGTCATGGCCTGGGCTGACGGTCTTCGTGCCGTCGCGGTCGCGCTGCTGGCGGTTCTCGTCCTGATGAACGTCCTCCGATTCTGGGAGCTCGTCGCCCTCGTAGCGGTCTACGGGGTCGGTACCGCCTTCTTCATGCCGGCGTTCGAAGCGATCTTGCCGGAGTTGCTGCCCAGGCCGGATCTGCCGGCGGCCAATGCGCTCGACCAGTTCGTTCGGCCCATTGCCATGAGGCTCGTTGGTCCCGTTGCGGGGGGAGCGCTGGTGGCCGCGTCGGCCGGGATCGCCTTCGCGATCGACGCAGCCTCGTTCGCGGCGTGCCTCGTAGCCGTGCTCGTGATGCCGCGGCGCGCTGGCCGTCCCGTCGAAATTCACTCGTCCAACATCGCTGCGTTCAAGGAAGGCTTGCGCTTCGTTCGGCAGCGCGTCTGGCTGTGGGGCACCCTCCTCTCCGCGGCGATTGCCTACCTCGTGTTCCTCGGGCCCGCGGAGGTGCTCCTGCCCTTCCTGGTGAAGAACGAGCTGCACGCATCCGCCGGCACGCTGGGGCTCGTGTTGGCGGCCGGCGGTGTCGGGGCCGTCGGTGGGGCGGCGTTCATGGGACGCCGCGGACATCCGCGGAGGGACGTGACGGTCATGTACGCGACCTGGACGATCGCGACCCTTGCGATTGCGGGCTACGGAATCGCAAACGCAGCGTGGCAGCTGATGCTCGTCTGCCTCGTCTTCAACGCGCTCGAGGCGGCGGGCACGATCGTCTGGGCGACGATCAAGCAGCATCACGTTCCCGGCTCGATGCTGGGTCGAGTCTCGAGCCTCGACTGGCTGATCTCGATCGGCCTCCTGCCGCTTTCGTTCGCGTTGACGGCGCCCGTCGCCGCGGCGTTCGGCGCACGTGCGACCCTCGTCGGAGCCGCAGCACTCGGTGGCGCCGTGACGTTGAGCGCCTATTTCCTGCCGGGCATGCGGGCGATCGAGCGGACGAACGGCCGCCGGCAGAGCCCGTGGCATGTTCCGGCTGACGTCACCGACTAACCTCCCGGCACGCACAGCGATCACGATCACCGGCTCGCGACTGACCGCCGAGCGCTGACCATCGCGCTCGTCCTCGTCGTTCTGCTCATGGCGGGGGAGCTCGTCGCCGGGATCATCGGCCACTCGCTGGCACTGCTCGCCGACGCAGGCCATCTGCTCACCGATGCAGCAGCGCTCGCGTTCGCCGTGGTCGCGTCGGCGATGGCCGCCCGCCCTGCCGCCGGCCGCTGGACGTTCGGCTACTCGCGCGTCGAGATCCTCGCCGCTCAGGCCAATGGCATCACGCTCGGCCTGATCGCGCTCTGGGTCGTCTGGTCGGCCGTGCACCGTCTTGTCCATCCACACGACGTGCGCGGCGGGCTCGTTCTGGCCGTGGCGCTCGGCGGTGTAGCCGTGAGCGTCGCCGCGAGCCTTGTGCTCGCGCGGGCCAGTCGCGAGAGCCTCAACGTCCGCGGCGCATTTCTTCACGTCCTGACGGACGTCGCGGCGTTTGCCGCCGCGGCGCTTGCCGGCGGGCTGATCCTTGCGACCGGGTGGGACCGCTTCGACCCGATCGCGAGCCTCGTAGTCGCGGCGCTCATGCTCTGGTCGAGCGCGCAGCTCCTCCGCGAATCGACCTTCATCTTCCTCGAGCGCGCGCCAAGAGATGCCGACCCCGAGGCGATCGGGCGCGCACTCATCGCCGAGCAGGACGTCGTCGAGGTGCACGATCTGCATGTCTGGACCGTGACGAGCGGCTTCCCCGCGCTCTCCGCGCACGTCCTCGTGCCGCCCGGCGCGGACTGCCACGCCGCGCGCCGACGGCTCGAGCAGGTCCTGTCGGAACGGTTCGGCCTGACGCATACGACGCTTCAGGTCGAGCACGCCGAGCCGGCCGTCACGACGGTCGAGCTGGGCGACGCGGTTGCGCGCCGTGGTCCGCTCGGCCGTTAGGCTCTCGCGGTGCCCAGCCTGGAGGGAAAGTCCGCCGTCGTCACCGGCGCGTCGAGCGGCATCGGCGCGGCCACCGCGCTTGCCCTGGCCCGGGAAGGAGCGCGAGTCGTAGGAGGTGCGCGCCGCGTCGACCGGATTCAGCCGCCCGTGCTACCGCTCGAGCTCGACGTCACCGACCCGGAAAGCTGCGAGCGTTTCGTCAAAGCTGCCACGGACGACCTGGGCGGCATCGACATCCTCTTCAACGCCGCCGGGCTCGCGCTCGGCCGGGACGTCTTCGACGACAGCACGGAAGAGGACGAGCGCACGGTGCTGGAGACCAACGTGAACGGCCTGATCCGCATGACGCGCCTCTGTTTGCCGCACATTCGAGACGGCGGGCACATCGTCAACATGGGTTCGATCGCGGGCAGGCAGGCGTACGAGAAGGCCTCGGTCTACGTGGCCTCGAAGTTCGCGGTGCGAGGCTTCACCTACGCGCTCCGAGAGGATCTACTGGGTCGACCCATCCACATCACGACCGTCGATGCCGGCCTCGTCGACACGGAGTTCTCGCGCGTTCGCTTCCGCGGCGACGAAGAGAAGGCGAGCAAGGTCTACGCAGGGATGGAGGCCCCGAAGGCGGAGGACATCGCGGACTGTGTTTTGTTCGCGGTGACTCGCCCACAACATCTGAACGTGGACGAGATCGTGATCAAGGCTCTTGCACAATCCTCCGGCGGTCGCATAGTTCGTACCGAGACCTGATGGCCGGACAGCTGCGAATCCTCGAAGGCGCGACCTTCTGCATCTGCGACGAGGTCGGTGACCTCCACCACCAGGGCGAGGGCCTCTTCTCCGAGGACACGCGTTTCCTCTCCCGCTTCAAGCTGACGATCAACGGCCACCGGCCGTTGCTGCTCTCCTCGGACAAGATCGAGTACTTCTCCGCCGCCTTCTTCATGCGCAACCCGCTGTCGGGCGGTCTTCCACAGGACTCACTCTCGATCCGTCGCGAGCGCTTCGTCGGAGAGGGCATGCAGGACTCGTTCGCCGTTCAGAACCAGGGAATGGAGCCGGTCGAGTTCGATCTCGAGCTCGAGGTCGCCACGGATTTCGCGGACATCTTCGCGGTGAAGGACTATGACTTCGCCCTCGGCGACCCACTCAGGGCGAAGCCGTTGCCGGAGCCGAGGCCGAACGAGTACGACGAGGAGCGCAATCAGTTCCTCATCTCGGACAACGGTGACCTCCCGTTGAAGACGCAGGTGATCTTCTCCCAGCGCGGCGAGGTGAACGGTTCAACCGTGAAGTTCCGGCTCGCTCTTCAGCCGCGGGAAAGATGGAGCCTGGACGTGGAGGTGATACCTCTGCCGGACGGAGAGCCCGTCGTACGGCGCTTTGCACAGCGCCGCTTCGGCGAAGAGGTGGGTCGTGTTCGGGACTCCCTTGCCGCCTGGCAGTTGCGCGTTCCGCAGCTGCGGACGTCATGGGACGCGCTCGGCCACTCCTTCGGGCAGTCGGTCTCGGACCTCGCGTCGTTGAGGATGCAATCGGATCACTCCGGGATCGGGAAGCTTCCCGGCGCAGGCGTGCCGTGGTTCATGACGGTCTTCGGCCGCGACACGATCATCACGTGCCTGCAGACACTCGTCTTCGGCCCAGAGCTTGCGCGCACGGCGCTCGAGGTGCTCGCTGAGTTGCAGGCGAAGGTGGACGATCCGACGATTGATGCCGAGCCCGGCAAGATCGTGCACGAAGTGCGGCACGGGAAGGCCGCCCGCACGTGGTTCGAGCGGTACTACGGCACCGTCGACGCGACACCGCTCTACCTCATCCTGCTTTCCGAGGTCTGGCGCTGGACCGACGACGCCGCGCTCGTGCGAGATCTCAAGGAGCCGGCGATGCTGGCGCTCGAATGGATCGACAAGTACGGCGACCGGGACGGGGACGGTTTCGTCGAGTACGAGCGCCGGACGGAGCGCGGGCTCGAGAACCAGTCGTGGAAGGACTCCTGGGACTCGCAGCGCTTTCGCGACGGCGAGCTGGCGCAGGCGCCGATTGCGCCGTGTGAGGTGCAGGGCTATGTCTACGACGCGAAACGACGCGTTGCCGATCTCGCACGCGACGTCTGGCGCGACCGTGAGCTGGCGATGCGGCTGGAACGGGAGGCGGAGGAGCTGCGGAACCGCTTCGACGAGGCGTTCTGGGTCGAGGAGCGCGGCGGGTACTACGCACTCGCCCTTGACCGCGACAAGCGAAAGGTCGACTCGCTCTGCTCCAACATCGGCCACCTCCTGTGGAGCGGCATCGTTCCGCCGCACCGGGTCGATGCGGTCGTCGACCAGCTGATGGGCGACGAGCTGTGGTCGGGATGGGGTGTGAGGACGATGTCGACCGGCGACGCCGGCTACAACCCGCTTTCGTACCACAACGGCACGGTCTGGCCGCACGACAATTCCCTGATCGCCGCAGGGCTGGCGCGCTACGCGCGCTGGCCGGAGGCTCAGCGCATCACGCAGCGAATGCTGACGGCCGCGCAGCACTTCAACTTCCAGCTTCCGGAGGTCTTCGCAGGTATGCGCCGGTCCGAGACCCCGTTCCCGATCGCGTATCCGACCGCCGCACGCCCTCAGGCGTGGGCCGCAGGGACGCCGGTGCTGCTGCTTCAGCTGCTGCTCGGTCTGCAGCCGGACCGCCGCCGCCACGCCCTCGAGACCGTTGCGCCGCCAGACCTTCCGTCCTGGGCCGGGACGATCAGGCTTTCGGGCATCCGTGCGTTCGGCCAGCTGTGGGACGCGCGCCTCGACGACGGCAAAGTGCGCGTCGAAGAGGCATGATCGACCGGTCTAGTGACTCGATCGACCCCATTCGCCGGCCTCCAGCCCGCGATCACGCGGCGCCATAGACCACCCTCGCTCTTACCAAGGCTGCCAGCCTTGGCTGCGAGCGAGTGCGGCCTTTGGCTTGGTGCTCGCGACCTGGAGACTCGGCAATGAGATCGACCGAGTCACTGAAGGTCGCTGTCCTCGCGCCGGTGTGGTTTGCTGTTCCACCGATCGGCTACGGGGGCATCGAATGGATCGTCTGGCTGCTCGCCGACGGGCTCGTCGACGCGGGTCACGACGTCACCCTGTTCGCCTCAGGCGACTCGCGCACGAAGGCGAAGCTCGCCGCGGTCTTCCCGGAAGCGCCCAGTAGGCAAATCGGCCGCACGTACTGGGAGCTGAACCATTCGCTGTCGTGCTTTGCTCGAGCAGACGAGTTCGACGTGATCAACGACCACACGGGGATGCTCGGTGCGACCCTCGGTGCAACGACGTCGACGCCGGTCGTCCACACCGTGCACGGTCCGCTCGACGGCGAGCCGGGCGAGATCTACGAGAAGGTCGGGCGCGTTGCGCCCGACGTCGGCCTGATCTCGATCTCGATGAACCAGCGCAAGCCGAAGCCGAACCTGAACTGGATCGCCAACTGTCCCAACGCGCTCGACTTCTCGGTCTATCCGGTCAAGCCGCATCGCGGCGAGTATCTGCTGTTCCTCGGCCGGATGAGCCCGGACAAGGGAGCGCACCGCGCGGTGGCGGTCGCGATGGAGACGGGCCTTCCACTCAAGATCGCCGGCAAGATGCAGGAGCCGAAGGAGCGCGAGTATTTCCACGAGCTCGTCGAGCCGCACCTCGTGAACGGGATCGAGTACCTCGGCGAGGTGACTCACGGCGAGAAGGTGGAGCTGCTGCAGAACGCGCGCGCGACGCTCTTTCCGATCGAATGGGAGGAGCCGTTCGGCCTCGTCATGATCGAGTCGATGGCCTGCGGGACACCGGTGATCGCAACGCGATGGGGCGCGGTCCCGGAAGTGATCGAAGACGGTCGCAGCGGCATCATCGTCGACCACTACCAGCAGATGGCCGACGCGCTCCCGGCGGCGGACGACCTCGACCCGTTCGAGCTGCGCCGCTACGTCGAGAAGGAGTTCTCTCCGGAGCGGATGGTGCGCGACTACGTCGCCGCTTACGAAAAGGCGATCGGCTAGCTCCTTGGTCACGCATCGGACCAGGCGTGCCAGCGCTCGGGCTCGAGCCAGGCGCTGACGCGCTTCTCGTCCCGCCGGCGAAACGGCTGTCCTGTGTAGCGAACGGCGAGCCGATCGATGTCGGCGAGATCGGGATCGGTCGCGATCGAGACGACGCGGCCGATCAGGCTGACGTGGCTGTACCAGCTGCCCTCGTCGAGGACG
>CATPAS010000007.1 GCA_955652075.1 uncultured Gaiellaceae bacterium
GGCGCTGATCGAGCGTGGCCGGCCCGGCTCGGGAATATTCGTGCTGGAGGAGGGCCAGGCAATCGTCGAAGCGCCTGAAGGAAAGCGGGAGCTCGGACCGGGCGACGTCTTCGGCGAACGCTCGCTGCTCGGTGAGGACATCGAACGCACTGCCCGAGTCCGCGCGCAAACCGACGTCCGCTGCCTTGCGATCGCCCGTCCCGAGCTCGAGCGGCTGCTCGCGGAGGATCCGCGCGTCGCCCAGCGTCTCGCCCAGCTCTCGGCCTGAGGCCCCGTAGCCTCGGCAATCCGAGGCATGTCGGCACAATAGGACGGTGCTCAGCCCGGCTGTGGAAAACCTGGTGGCCCAGCTCTCACGCCTGCCCGGCGTGGGAACGCGCACGGCGCACAGGCTCGCGTTCCATCTCCTCCAGCGGCCGAAGGACGAGGCGCTCGCCCTGTCGGCCGCGATCCAGGACGTCAAGGAGCGCGTTCGCTTCTGCGACGAGTGCGGCAACCTGACCGAGGAGGAGCGGTGTGCGATCTGCCGAGACTCCCGCCGCGACCACACCCTCATCTGCGTCGTCGAGCAACCGGTCGACCTCATCTCCGTCGAGAAGACGAGCGAGTTTCGCGGCCTCTACCACGTCCTCGGCGGCGCGCTTTCGCCGCTCGACGGCGTCGAGCCCGAGCACCTGCGCATCGACGAGCTGCTGGGACGCGTCGAGCGGAACGGTGTGAAGGAGGTCGTGCTGGCGACCAACCCGAACATGACCGGCGAGGCGACCGCGGCGTACCTCGCAGACCGGTTGCGCGGCCGCGTGCGCGTGACGCGACTGGCGAGCGGACTGCCGGTCGGCGGCGACCTCGAGTACGCGGACGAGGTCACGCTCGGGCGTGCGCTGGCAGGCCGGCGGGAGATGGAGTGACGACCGTCAGCTACGAGGCCGTTCCGGCCGTCGAGGGGGATGCCGCCGCCGCGCCGGGAAACACGCTCGTGATGAAGTTCGGCGGAACGTCGGTCGGCGACACGCAGAAGATCAAGGACGTCGCGCGCCGGCTCGTCACGGCCCGCGAGGCCGGACAACGCGTCGTCGGCGTTCTGTCGGCAATGGGTGACACGACGGATGACCTGATCCGGCTCGCGAACGCAATCTCGCCGCAGCCCCATCCCCGCGAGTACGACATGCTCCTGTCCGTCGGCGAACGCATCTCGAATGCGTTATGCGCGATGGCCATCCGCGATCTCGGACACGAGGCGGTCTCGCTCACGGGCTCGCAAGCGGGAATCGTCACCGACACGTTCCATGGCAAAGCGAAGATCGTGGAGGTGCGCGCGCGGCGGCTCCACGCCGAGCTCGACCGCGACCAGATCGTGCTGGTCGCCGGCTTCCAGGGCGTCTCGACGGAGCTCGAGGTGACGACGCTCGGCCGCGGGGGGTCCGATGCGACTGCGGTCGCCCTTGCGTCGGCGCTCGGCGGAGCCTGTGAGATCTATACCGACGTCGAAGGCGTGTTCACTGCCGACCCGCGCCTCGTCGCCGACGCGCTGAAGCTGGGGAAGATCTCCTACGAGGAGATGCTCGAGATGGCCGCCACAGGCGCGCGCGTGATGATGGCGCGGTCGATCGAGATCGCACGCAGGTACGGTGTGCCACTCCACGTGCGCTCCGCATTTGGCGACGGCGAGGGGACGTGGATCGTCAAGGAGGAGAACCTGGTGCTCGAGAAGGCGATCATCTCCGGAGTCACCCATGACACCTCGGAGGCGAAGGCGACGGTGCTCGCCGTGCCCGACCGTCCGGGCGTCGCGGCACGCATCTTCCGCGCGCTCGCAGATGCCGGAGTCAACATCGACATGATCGTGCAGAACGTGTCGGCGAAAGGCGCCACCGACATCTCCTTCACGCTGCCGAAGACGGATCTGCCCGCAACAGAGCCGATCCTCGAGGTTCTGGCGTCGGAGATCGGCGCAAAGGGCGTCATCTACGACCCTGACGTCGCGAAGGTGTCCCTCATCGGTGCCGGGATGAAGAGCCATCCAGGTGTCGCGGCGGACATGTTCGAGGCGCTCGGTGATGCCGGCATCAACATCGAGATCATCTCGACGTCCTCGATCCGCGTCTCGTGCGTCGTGCGAGCCGCCGAGGTCGAGCGTGCGGTGCAGGCGGTGCACGACAGGTTCCGCGGCTATGCCGAGGAGCGCGTCGGTGCCTGAGCCGCGCATCGCGGTGATCGGCGCGACCGGCGCCGTCGGCGCCGTGACGCTGCAGCTCCTGCGGGAGCGAGGGCACGGGCAGGTCCGTGCGTTCGCATCCGCGCGGTCGGCCGGCAGGCAACTGGACGGCGGTCTCGTCGTCGAAGAGGCGACGCCGGAAGCGCTCGGCGCCGGAGACATCGACCTGGCGTTCTTCTCGGTCGGAACGGGCGCTTCGCGGGAGCTCGTGCCGGCGGCTGTTCGGGGCGGAGCCGTCGCGGTGGACAAGTCATCGGCGTACCGCCTACAGGACGGAATCCCGCTGGTCGTGCCGGAGGTGAACGGCGACCGCGCGTTCGAGCACGACGGCATCGTCGCGAACCCGAACTGCTGCACCATCCCGCTGACGATGACGCTGAAGCCGCTGCACGACGCGGCAGGCCTTGCGCGCGTGCGCGTGAGCACGTACCAGTCGGTTTCCGGCGCGGGCTTACAGCGGATGGAGGAGCTGCGCGGTCAACCACCCGCGGAGGGCAATCTCGGCATGGACTGGGCGTTCGACGGCGAGGAGTTCGAGGAGGAGTCGAAGTTGCGCGCCGAGACGCGCAAAGTGCTCGAGCTGCCTGATCTCCCGTTCAGCGCGACGTGCGTGCGCGTGCCCGTGCTGGTCGGGCACGCAGAAGCGGTCTGGGTGGAAACCGAAGAGCAGCTCTCCGCAGACGACGCTCGCCGGCTGCTCGGCCAGGCGCCGGGCGTTCGACTCGAGGACTTCCCGACCCCGCGTGACGCCACGGGAATCGACGACGTCCTGGTGGGCCGCATCCGACGCGACCCGACGGTCGCAAACGGCCTCGTCCTCTTCGTCGTCGCCGACAACCTCCGCAAGGGCGCCGCGCTGAACGCGATCCAGATCGCCGAGCTCATCCTCGAACGCCGGGCCGTCGCAGCCTGAACCGCCGCCAACGCGCCAGGGAGATCGCGGCGTTCGTCCCGGACTGCGCCGTGCTCTTCAAGCGACTCCTGAGAGATCCGCGCGTCCCGCGCCGCGCCAAGGCGACGCTTGCGCTCGTGCTGCCGTATCTCGCGATGCCGCTCGATCTGATCCCGGACTTCATTCCGGTCGTCGGCCAGCTGGACGATGCGCTGCTCGTTGTGGCCGTCTTCGGCTACGTCGCCCGCAGTGCCGGCCGCGAGGTGGTCGAGGAGCTGTGGCCCGGGTCGGAAACCGGGCTCCGAGTCGTGCTCGCGCTCGCTCCTAAGGCCCAGGCGGAACAGGCGCAGGCGCCGGAGTGAACGCCTCCTTGACCACGCGGATCACCTTTTCCCGCTTTCCCTCGACGACCGGGAGCAACCCACCGAACTCGAGTCGCGCCAGCTCGATGTGGCCGGAGCGCCGCAACGTCTGGAAGCCGAAGTCCGCCAGGAAGTCCGAAGGAAAGATCGTCTTGTGCACCTGGAAGCGCTCGTACTGCGATTCCCCCTCGCGGTAGCGGTACGCAAACGTCTCGAGCGCCTTCGCACCGCGATCGCGCGCGTCGCCGATCGCCGCGAGGAAGAGCGACTGCATCACCCACGGGCTCGAGGTCTCGACGAGATACGCACACGTCACCAGAACGGCGTCGTTCGACGGCGGGCCTGCGGGTAGCTCGGCTGCGCGCGGAAACAACCCGGCCGGGCCATACTGCATCGAACCGAGCACATGACCGTCCGCGTCGTAGTACACGGTGCCCCAGGGCCCCCACTCCGTCTCCGCCTTCTCGATCCACTTCCGTTTGTCGGTCGTGCGACCCTCGCGCGTCTGCCACCAGACGCAGTCGTGGCAAACGGTTGGAGCGTCCTGCAGGGTCAGGCCGGTGAGCCCGGTTACGCGCGGCCCGCTCACGGCGGCCCGATCTCGTCGACGATCACGTCGACCGCCTCCGGTTCGACTTTTGCCATCCGCTCGAGGTATGCCGCGACACGCTCCTGCACCTCCCGCCCGACGTCAGGGACCGAGGCCCCCCATTCCACGGCGAGATGCAACTCGACGCGCACGCGCCCGTCGTCGTCGTCGATCCGGACGCCCTTGTGCCGGTGCAGCGCGCTCTCCACCAGCCCGCGCACCCCGTCGACCTCCCGCGCCGCATCGGCGGCATAGCTTGCGAGGATGTCGCTCGAGATCGTCGCCATCAGCTGTGACGTTTTAGCACCAGTTCGGTCGCCTCGGGCCGCGCGAAGAACCGGAACGGGACAAACGTCGTTCCGAGCCCCGGCGAGACGTGCATCGTTCCGCCCGGACGCTCGTAGAGACCGGTGGCGAAGCGCACGCTGGGGTGCGCGAAGCGGAACCTCCGGTCGCGCCCGCGCCCCAGCGGCAGGGCGATCTGCCCGTCGTGCATGTGCCCGCTGAGGACGAGATCGAACGCTCCGGGCGGCAGGAAGCTCAGCACGTAAGGGAAGTGGCAGAGCAGGATGCGCAGGTCTGCGGATTCGTCCACGAGCTCCCACGGCCGCGAACGCCTTTGTCGGTATGCACGCGGGTCGACGCCGACGATCTGCACGCGGCGGCCGCGTAGCTCGACCATCTCGCTCTCGTCGGCGAGGAGGCGCGCCGGCGACAGATCCGCGAGCCCCGCGGCGCGCGAGAAGGGATCTCGACTGTGCTCGACGTCGTGGTTCCCCAGGACCACGAAAGGCCGGTCGAGCCGCGCGAGCTGCTCACGCAGCGACGACTCGCCGCGCGGGCGCGAGACGAGGTCGCCCGTGATCGCGACGAGATCGGGCTTGCGCTCCACGACCCAGTCGACCGCCCGCTCGACGGCAACCGCGCCACGTGAAGGCAGGCCCAGGTGGAAGTCCGACAGGTGTGCGATCCGAAGGCCTGCGAGCTCCTCCGGCAGGCGAGACAGCGGGACGTCGAGCGTCCGCAACCGCACCCACCCGGCCTCGAACCAGCCCCAGCCGACCGCAGCTCCTGCGACGCCGCCGAGCAGGGTTCCGGGCCGAGTCAGACTTCGAGCTTCTCGAGGACCGGAGTGACCGGCACGACGTGGCGCTTGAACTTCAGCTCCGACTCCTCCAGCCCGGCCGCGACGCCCACCAGCTGCGAGAGATGCAGGATCGGCATCGCGAAGTCCTTGCCGGTCGCCTTCTTCAGCTTCGACTGCCACGCGTCGAGCGACAGATGACAGAGCGGGCACGGCGTGACGATCACGTCTGCGCCGGCCTCCTTGGCCTGCTCGATCGGCTGGATCAGCTCGCCGAGCGCCGTCTCCTCGCGGGCCTGGATGATCGGGAAGCCGCAGCACTTGATCTTCGCCGGATAGTCGATCGCCACGCCGCCGCACGCCTCGATGATGCGCTCGAGCGACCACGGACGGTCGGGATCTTCGAAGCCGAGGATCTTCGAGGGGCGCAGGATCTGGCAGCCGTAGAACGGCGCGATCTTCAACCCCTTGAGGCCCTTGTGCGCCGACTTCTTCAGCAGCTCGTAGCCTTCACCCTCGGCGATCTCCCACAGCAGATGTCTCACCTCGACGTTGCCGCTGTACGGCGGCACGCCGACGCGCTCGAGATTCGTGCTGACGCGGTCGCGCAGGTCTTCATCGTTCTTCAACTGCCAATTCGCCTGCCGGAGATTCAGCGTGCAGACGTTGCACACCGTGAGCAGCGTGTCGCAGCCGGCCGACTCCGCATACGCGAGGATGCGCGCGTTCAGGTGTAGGTAGTAGTCCGGCTCCGCCTCGTGGATGTCGCCGGCGCCGCAACACGTCACTGTCTCGAGCTCTACGAGCTCCAGACCAACTTTCGGAGCCAGGGCTTGCGTCGAGGAGTCCAGCTCTTTCGCCGAGAGCGACGCCAGGCAGCCCTTGAAGTACGCGACTCTTCTCATCCTTCTGCTTGCGGCGGCTTGACGCCCGGCTGCACCTCGGGATCGCTGGTCTTCACACCGGCCTGCTCGGAGAACTCGATTCGGCTGAGCGCATGCTCGCCCTGGACGATGCCGAGAGCGCCGTCACGGCCCTGCTCCTTCACGAGGTGATACAGCTTGCGCGCCTCTTCGACGCGTTCCGCCACGTGCGGCGGGAACGGGGGCGGAACCTTGCCGCGCCGCGCGAGGTTGAGAGCGAACTTCGTCTCCTTGACGGCGGAGACGATGCCTTGCGTCTTGGGAACGAGCTCCGTCTCCCGGAGCCAGCCGGTCGTCTTCGCGGAGGTGACGAACCACTTCGCATGCTTTGCGCCCAGGTCGTGATCGATGCCCTGCTTCATCGATTCCGCGCCGAGCTTCGCGATCGCGTCCCGCGGGTCGACTCCCTTGGGACAGCGCTCGTTGCAGAAGTAGCAGCGCGTGCAGTCCCAGATGCCATGCTCGTCGTTGTAGTCATTCAGGCGCGCGACGTCGGCCTGGTCTCGCACGTCGCCGACGAAGCGCATTCCCTTTGCGAGCGCCGCCGGCCCGAAGAACTCGGGGTCGGACTCCATCGAGTTGCACTCGGAGACGCAACAGCCGCACATGATGCAGAGCGCCTCTTTGTGGATCACGTTCATCTGCTGTTGCGAGACGATGCGCTCCTCCTCGAGCGGCTCTTCGTAGCCGGGGTCGAGCCAGGGCTTCATCCGTCGGACCTTTCCCCAGAACGGATCCATGTCGACGACCAGGTCCTTGATCACGGGCATATTCCCCATCGACGAGATCACCGGGACGTGCCCCGACTTTGCAATGTCGTACATGCGCGTCTTACAAGCGAGCACGGCGGCGCCGTCCATGCGCATCCCGCAGGAGCCGCAGATCATCATCCGGCAGCTCTTGCGATACGCGAGCGTGCCGTCGTGCTTGTCCTTGA
>CATPAS010000008.1 GCA_955652075.1 uncultured Gaiellaceae bacterium
CTCGTTCGCACGGGCATGTTCAGGCCTGATGTGGTGGAGGTGAGCCGCACCAAGCCCGACGGCATCATCTCGTCGATTGCGCAGCTTCCGGACTGGCTCGAGGAGCACTTGTGACCCAAGCGGCGACATTCGGCCACCAATGCCACCGGCTGGGCCACCTATGACCGCAATCGGCGTCGACCTGATCGAGATCGAGCGCGTGCGCCGCGCGCTCGAGCGCTACCCGCGTTTCCGCGAGCGTTGCTTCACAGAGGCGGAGCGTGTGTACTGTGACTCGCGCCCGAATCCGGCCCAGAGCTATGCCGGCCGGTTCGCCGGCAAGGAGGCCGTAGGGAAGGCGCTCGGCTTCGGCGTAGCGCGCGCGTTCGCCTGGCGTGACATCGAGATCGCCGGGCGGCCGAAGCCGTCCGTGCACCTCAGCGGCCGGATTGCGGCGTGGGCGGAAAACGTCGGCGCCGGTTCGATCGACCTTTCGATGACGCACTCGCGCGAACTGGCCAACGCGGTGGCCGTCGTCGACGAGCGTTAGTGTCCGCGATGTTCGAGCCGCTCTACACGGCGGACGAGATGCGGGCCGCTGAGCAGGGCCACGACGTCAAGACATTGATGGAGCGGGCAGGGCGCGCGGTTGCCGACGCCGTCATCCGCCGGTATCCCGAAGCGCGCCGAGTCGCAGCGGTGTGCGGCAAGGGCGCGAACGGGGGCGACGGGAGGATCGCGCTGCGCGTGCTTGCGGAGTCGGGACGCGAGACGAGCGAGCAGCTCGACGGCTACCCCGACGTCGTCGTCGATGCGCTGTTCGGGACCGGCTTCAGCGGCGAGCCGCGCCCGGACGCAGCCGGACTGATCGAGCGCATCAACGGCATGGCTGTTCCTGTCGTTGCGGTGGATGTCCCTTCGGGCGTCGACGCTTCGACCGGAGAGGTTCCCGGCGCCGCCGTGCGCGCCGACGTCACGGTGACCATGCACGGGCGCAAGGTCGGGCTCGTCGTCGCTCCGGGTCGCTTCCACGCCGGCGAGGTCGAGGTCGCGGACATCGGGCTCGAGCCTGCGGGCACCGAGCATCGCCTCGTGACCGAGGCGATCCTTCGGCTCGTGCCGCGCAAGGGTGAGGGCGACACGAAGTACACCGCTGGATCCGTGCTGGTCGTCGGCGGCTCGCCGGGAATGACCGGCGCCGTCTGTCTGGCGGCCGAAGCGGCCTTTCGCGCCGACGCAGGCTACGTGGCAGTCGCGGTGCCCGAAGCCTCGCTGTCCGTCGTCGAGACGCTGCTGGTCGAGGCGGTGAAGGCGCCGCGCGAACGGGTGGATGAGCTCGCGGAGCGCGCTTCGGCTTTCGCCGTCGGGCCGGGGCTGGGTCGTGGTGACGACGAGCGCGCGCTCGCACGGCGGCTCCTTGCCGGCCTGGAGCTGCCGGCAGTCGTCGACGCAGACGCCCTCTTCGAGCTCGAAGCCGCCGATTGGCCCGCTCCGCGCGTGCTCACTCCTCATGCGGGCGAGCTCGGGCGCTTGCTCGGCGAGGAATCGAAATGGGTGGACGCACACCGGCTCGAAGCCGTGCGGCGCGCGGTCGACCTCTACCACTGCGTCGTGCTCCTCAAAGGCCCGGGGACGCTCGTCGCAGCGCCCGGGGAGGGCGTGCTCGTGTGCGGCGCGGGCACGCCCGCTCTCGCGACGGCCGGGACCGGCGACGTGCTCACCGGCGTGATCTCGGCGTTCCTGGCAAAAGGAATGGACGCGCGCCTGGCCGCCGCCGCGGGCGCGGTCGCGCACGGCCGGGCCGCCGAGCTGGCAGCGCACCAGGTCGGCCTCGTGGCGTCCGACGTGATCGACTCCCTTCCGCTCGCGCTGGCGTAGAGATGCACCGCTCGGAGATCACGATCGACCTTGGAGCGTTGCGACGCAACGTACGCACGCTCCTGCGGGCGCTCGACGGCGCGCGCCTCTGGGCGGTCGTCAAGGCCGACGGCTACGGGCACGGCGCGACCGACGTCGCAGGCGCCGCGCTCGGGGCGGGCGCGACGGCGCTCTGCGTTGCGACCATCCCCGAAGGTCTCGCTCTGCGCGACGAGTACCGCACCGAGCGGATCATCATCATGGGTCCCGCCGGCTCGAACCGGGAGGTCGCACAGGCTCGCGACGCCGGGCTCGAGCTCGCGATCGCCGACGGTGAGATACCGGAGGGCGTCCGCGTGCACCTGAAGCTCGATACCGGTATGGGCCGCTATGGGCTCTCAGAGCTGCCCTCACCGCCCGCCGAGGTCATCGGACTGATGACTCACCTGGCGACGGCCGACAGCGATGCCGCGTTCGCCCGTGTGCAGCTCGAGCGGTTCAATGCGGCGACGGAGCAGTACAGCCATCTCGCGCGGCATGCAGCGAACAGCGCGGCCGCCCTTCGACTGCCGGAGTCCCACTTCGACGCGGCACGCTGTGGAATCGCGATGTACGGACTTTCGCCGTTCAACACTGATCCTCAGGAAGACGGGCTCGAGCCCGTCCTTTCGTGGCAGACGACGCTCGCGCAGGTGAAGCGGCTCGAGCCGGGCCAGAGCTCTGGTTACGGCCGGCGCTTCATCGCGAAGGCTCCCACCTGGATCGGCATCGTGCCGGTCGGGTACGGGGACGGCTTCCGCCGTGATCTGACGGGGACCGAGGTGCGGGTCGCGGGCGAGCCCAGGCGTGTTGTCGGGACGGTGTCGATGGACTCGTTCGCGGTCGAGCTCGACCGGGAGCTACCCGTCGGCGCGCCGGTCGTGCTGCTCGGGCACGGCGTCCTTGCGGAGGCGCACGCGCGCATCGCGAACACGATCAACTACGAGCTCGTCTGCGGGATCCAGGCGGGGCCCTTGCGTGCACGGCGCACGGTGATCGATGCCTGAATCGGAGAGATCGAACCTCGACGACGTGCGCGCGCGCTTCGGCGCGACGGCCGAGCGCGTCGCGGAGCACGCCCAGCAGCAGATCGAGACCGTCCGCGAGCAGCTCCGCTCCTTCGTCGCGCCGAGCGGAGACGAGCGCGCCGTTGACGTCGGTACAGGTGCCGGCACGCTTGCACTCGCGTTGGCGCCGCTCGTCCGCGACGTCGTCGGCGTCGACATCGTCCCCGAGCTGCTCGAGCGGGCCCGCAAGGGCGCGCCGGAGAACGTCACGTTCGTCGAGGGAGACGCGACGAACCTTCCGCTCGAGTCGGGCTCGTTCGATCTCTCCTGCTCACGGCGGACGTTGCACCACATCGCGCACCCAGAGCCCGCGATCTCGGAGCTCGTCCGCGTGACAGCGCCAGGCGGGCGCGTCTTCGTCGACGACCAGATCGCGCCCGTGGACCCGCTCGCCGCGCTGGATCTCGACCGCTTCGAGCGTGCACGCGATCCTTCACACACGCGGACGCTGCCGGACATCGACCTCCGGCAGCTCTTCGAGGCCAACGGCCTCGTCCTGATTCGCACGCGCTTCCAGACGCATCGGCGCGAGCTCGGCTACTACCTCGACCTCGCCGGGTGCGAGGGGGACGCGCGGGAGCGTGCGCGGCAACTCTCGCCGGGCGGGCCCGAGGCCTACGTGGCCGAGAGCGGCTGGTACCTCCTGCGCAAACCCGTCTAGGAGCGCCGGTAGCCCGCGCGGGAGAGGAGCCGCGCGATCAGTCCAGGCGCGAGTGCCTGGGCGAGCGCGGCGGCTCGATACCACCTCGGCACGAACGTCTCCCCCTTGTCGTGTTCGAGGACTTTGAGTACGTGCCGCGCCACGCGTTCCGGGCCGACGACGAGCCGCCGGAGGAGCGCGCTGCGCAGCGCCGACGCCTGCGGGAACCCTTCCGTCTCGACGAAGCCCGGGTTGACGGTGTGGACGTGAATCCCTCGCCCGCGCAACTCGGCCGCGGTGGCTCGGGAAAAAGCGAGCTGCGCATGCTTGGACGCCGAGTAGGGGCCAGACGGAGGGAACGCGACGGTGCC
>CATPAS010000009.1 GCA_955652075.1 uncultured Gaiellaceae bacterium
ACAGCCCGTTCCCTTTGGCCACTCGGGCACACCCCCGGGGACGACGGATTGTAGCCGTGGCCTTAAAGACGTTTCGCCGCCGCGCCGTGCTTTGCCCGTTGTGGCTCGTCGCGCTGGTCGATAGGAGATCGCCAGAAAGTCATCATGGCCGCGAAGCGGCCGGGCTTTCAGGCGTCGAGGCCGTTCCTTTGGCCACTCGGGCACGCCCCGGGGCGCGGCGTTGTAGCTTTGGCGTCGTGGAGCGCTATGACGTCGCGATCGTCGGAGCAGGCCCGGCAGGCTCCACGGCTGCCTACCGCCTCGCGCGCGCTCGCGCGCGCGTCTTACTAATAGACAAGGCACGCTTCCCCCGAGACAAGC
Organism: uncultured Gaiellaceae bacterium; assembly: GCA_955652075.1. GTDB lineage: Bacteria > Actinomycetota > Thermoleophilia > Gaiellales > Gaiellaceae > 3-1-20CM-4-69-9. The sequence continues at coordinate 361 of CATPAS010000009.1, forward strand.
CGTGCGGCGGCGGGCTCACGACGCGGGCTGTCCGCCAGTTGCCCTTCTCCGTGGAGCCCGTCGTGGAAGACAGGATCACGCGTACGCGCTGTCGCCTGCGCTACGGGCCGAAGATCGAACGCCAATCGCCGCGGGTGCTCTGTCTGATGACGCAGCGCCGGCGGCTCGACTCATTCCTCGTCGAGCAGGCAGTCGCCGCAGGGGCGGAGTTTCGCGACGGCGTCCATGTCACCATCGACTCCGAGTCCGAGCTGCGTGTCGACGGCGAGCCGGTGGAAGTCGGCGCCTTGATAGGGGCCGACGGCGCGAACGGCATCACGGCTCGCACGCTCGGGCTCGGCGGCGCGATCGTCAACGGCGTTGCGCTCGAGGGCAACCTCCCGTATGAGGAACTGCCGCCTGATGCGTGGCACGGACTGCTCGTGCTCGAGCTCGGCGTCGTGCCTGGTGGCTACGGCTGGATCTTCCCGAAGGGCGAGCACGTGAACGTCGGCGTCGGCGGCTGGGCCCATCAAGGGCCGCAACTGCGCCGCCACCTGCGAACCCTCTGCGAGCACTACGGCATCGACTCGCGCCAGTTGTCCGATCTGCGAGGCCATCGCCTCCCGATGCGGAGGCCTGGAACGGTGCTCGCGCGTGGCCGTGCGCTCGTGATCGGCGACGCTGCAGGCGCCATCGACCCGGTCTCCGGAGACGGCATCTACGAGGCGTTCGTCACGGCGCGCCTCGCCGCCGAGCAAACGCTCGCGCTACTCGAGGGCGCGGCTGAGACGCTCGAGCCCTACGAGGCCGCGGTGAGGCGAGAGCTCGATCCGCTCGCATCGGCGGGGTGGAGCGCCAAGGTCGCGCTCGACCGCTACCCGCGCGCCGTCTTCGCCGTGATGCGGCTTCCGATCACCTGGCGGGTGATCGAAAAGCTCTTGCTAGGCGAGGTCTCCCACCCGGGTGAGACCCGTGGGGCCAGCCGGCGGGCGATGCAGCTGATCGAGACTCTTGCCCGGCTGGCCCGCAGGCCGCGCGCAGCCGTCGCCTAAAGCACCCTCAGACACCTGCCGATGCCATGGGTGCCCGCCATGGAGCTCAATCCCCTGCTCAGACGCGCCGTGGAACTCGGCGCCAGCGACATCCACCTGAAGGTCGGCCTACCGCCGATCCTTCGGCGCGACGGCGCGCTGAGCCCGCTCGAGGAGTCCGCGATCTTGATGGACAAGGACATGGACTCGCTGATCGAGACCGTAGGGAAGCGCTCGCCCGAACGCCTCGAAACCTTCAAGCAGACGGGCGACCTGGATATCGCCTACCAGGACGACGATCTCCCGCGGTTCCGCGTCAACGCGTTCAGGCAGCGCGGGCACATCTCGTTCGCCTTCCGCGTCATTCCGAAGAACGTCCCGAACTTCGAGACCCTCGGTTTGCCTGCGGGCATTCGCAGGCTCGCGGAGGAGCACCGCGGGCTCGTGCTGGTGACCGGCGCGACCGGCTCGGGTAAGTCGACGACGCTCGCCGCGATGGTCGACTACATCAATCGGACGCGGCAGCAGCACATCGTCACGATCGAGGACCCGATCGAGATCCTGCACAGCGACCACTCGTGCATCGTCAACCAGCGGGAGGTCGGGCTCGACACGCCGGACTTCATGCAGGCTCTGCGGCGCGCACTCCGCCAGGACCCCGACGTGATCCTGATCGGCGAGCTGCGGGACGCGGAAACGGCGCAAACGGCGCTGCAGGCAGCCGAATCCGGCCACCTCGTTCTGTCGACGCTCCACACAGTCGATGCCGCCGAGACGATCGGCCGCATGGTCGAGTTCTTCCCCGAAGGCAAGCAGCAGATGATCCGATCGATCATGGCGGGCGTCCTGCGCGGCGTCGTCAGTCAGCGCCTCCTGCCTCGCGTCGACGGCGGCCGGATCGCCGCCGTCGAGGTGATGGTGACCAACACCCGCATCGCCGACCTCATTCGCGACAACCAGCCCGAGTCGATCACAGACGCACTCGAAGACGGCTCGTTCTTCGACATGCAGTCCTTTACCAAGGCGCTCATCGATCTCGTCGTCTCGGGCAAGGTTGACCAGGAGGTCGCCGCGAACGCCGCCACGAACCGCCACGATTTCATGGTCACGCTCGATCATGCGCTGAAGCAGCAGAAGGCCGACGTCTCGGCGGCGGAAAGGCAAGCCAAAGCCGAGGAAAAGCAGGAGCGCGAGCCAGAACCAGAGCCAGAGCCCGAGCCAGAGCCCGAGCAAGTGTCAGAGCCAGAGCCAGAGCGCCCGACGCTCCGCCTCGCGCAAACCGGAGACTGATGCGCCTCCTCGGCGTTGCGGCCATCGGCCTCGCGTTGCTGGCGGGCTCCGCCCGGGCAGCGGGCCCGCCTGTGCTCGGCTTTTCCGTCTCCTCCGGCGCGCAGACCGGTCTCGTCCACGTCTCCATGCCCAGCGCTTCGATGCCGAATGCGCCGGGCGCGGTCTCGGTTCCTGTCACCTTCACGTCTCCGCCTGCGAGCCCGCAGCAGGTACCGCTCTCGACCCTTCACGTCATCTGGCAGCAGGCAGGGTCCGCCTACGGGATTCCCTGGCAGGTCCTCGCTGCGATCAACAAGGTCGAGTCCAACTTCGGCCAGAACATGGGGCCGAGCTCGGCCGGTGCAGTGGGCTGGATGCAGTTCATGCCCTCGACGTGGTTGCGCTGGGGCGTCGACGCGGACGGCAACGGGATCGCCGATCCCTGGAACGCCTCCGACGCCATCTTCGCCGCCGCGCGCTATCTCGCGGCCGCCGGAGGGCAGACCGACATCTCGCGCGCCGTCTTCGCGTACAACCATGCGGACTGGTACGTCCGCGAGGTACTCGATCTCGCCAGGGTCTACGGCCAGGGCGGAATCACGCAGACCGCCGACCTGCAGCAGCTCCAGGCAACGCTCGACGGAGCGCGGCTCGAGGTCGTCCGCGCCAACGAGCAGCTCCTCGCCGCACAGGACTCCGAGCAGCAGTTGCGGAAGGTCGACCAGGGGTTGCACGCACAAGTGGACGCTGCGGCGTTGCTCTCGGATCGTCTGGCATCGGAGCGGCGCGCCGTTCTCTTCGACGTCAGCGTCGATGCGGCCCGCGCAGCCACCGACGCCGCACGCGTGAACCTCGAGCAGGCTCAGTCCTCCCTCGCGAGCGCGTCCCAGAGCGTCCAGGCCCCGTCATTCGCGCAGGGCGTCGGGACGCTGATGGGAGCGGCCTCCTTTCACGACAACTACGTCTTTCCAGTAGGCGGTGGGCCGCAGATCGTCTCGGTCGCCCACACGCATCACGACTACCCCGCGGCCGACATCGCCGCGCCGGCCGGTTCGCCCGTGTACGCGATCTCGAACGCAGTCGTCCTCAACGCCTGGCATGCGGCCGACCCCAGCTGCGGCATCGGCATGACGATCCGCACGACGGACGGTCAGGTCTGGACGTACTGCCACCTCGCCTACCTCGATCCCGCCGTCATGGACGGCGTCTCCCTCGCAGCGGGGACTCAGATCGGTCTCGTCGGATCGACGGGCCATGCGACCGGGCCGCATCTCCATCTCCAGCTCCAACCAGCGGCGTCCTACCCACAGGATCAGCCCTGGTTCCAGAGCTTCGCGGGCATCGCGTTCCGCTGGCAGGACGCCCCGACGCCACTCGAACTGCCCAACGCCACGCCCCCTTCGGGGCGGGTCTTCTCCGTCGTCCCCAATTCGAGGGATGCCGTGATCGGCTTCACCAATGGTGGGGCTTGAGTCCACGCCGGTTTCTGCCGATTCGCGGAACATGGCTCTGCGGATAGCCACCCGCTTGCCGCGCCTTGCGATTGTGGGCGTGGTCCTGCTGCTCGCCAGCACGACTCTCGCCGTCGGCGCAGCGAAGCAGATGACGGCGGTCCCGCAAGGGGCTCCGGCACCGGTCCCCGTCCCCACACTGGTAGTCCCAGATCTGTCGGGCCAGGCGTTCGTGTTCGCCAAGGGGACGCTCGAAGACACCGGGTTCGCCTGGCAGGTCTTGGGCTCCGTGCACGGGTTCGCGGCAAACAAGGTCGCCCGCCAGTCGCCGCCTCCCGGCACGCGCGTTCGCGATACCGGTGCGCCGACCATCTCCGTCACTCTGACGCGGACGGCCTATCCGGAGAAGGGCAGTCCCGAGGACGTCTCACCGTATCTCGGCACGTCTGTCCAACCGATGGGTCTGCCGAGGATCCCTGTCGCGGCGCTTCCCGCAGCTCCCAAGGGAGCGCAGACGAAGCCCGCGCCGGCGAAGCCTGCAACGAAGAAGGCCGAGCCTAAGACTGCCGCTCCGACCAAGCGCCCACCCGCATTCGTCGTGGCCGGCGCACCGCGTGAACCGCTGAAGGAGATGCCCCTCACGCGGCGCGCTCAACTGCTGGCTGTGTGGGTCGCCGCGCATCCCTGGACGGCGGCGAACGTGCGTCACTTCCTCTATCAGCACGCCTGGATCGTCACCGGCGCATCGTTCGGCTGGTGGCACGGAGCCGCAGCGCTCCGGGAGTTGATCGCCGCTGACCGAGTCGTGCAGCAGCGCTGGGGCATCGGCAAGCAGAACGAGCTGGTTGCCCGCCGAATGCTCGCGAACGTCGAGGCGAGAACTAAGTGATCAAACGTCGGCGCACGTTGTGCCTCAGGGGAGAAGCCGGCTTCAGCCTTGTCGAGAGCATTGTCGTGATGGCGATCCTCGCAACTGTCATGGGCAGCATCGGCGGCCTGTTCGCCGCGGGCTCCCGCGCGGAGATCGATGCGAACAGGCGCTTCCAGGCCCAGCAGGACGGGCGAGTCGCGCTCGACCGCATCCGGAAGGACATCCACTGCGCCAAGTCCGCCGCCGTAACGACGGTCGCCGGCAGCCCGACGACCTACATGGTGACGCTTACCATCCCTGCGGGCTGCGGAGGCGACATCAGCTGGTGCACCGTCTCCGTTGGCGGCTCGAGCACTCGGTTCGCGCTCTATCGACTGGGAGGCTCGTCCTGCAGCAGCGCAGGGCTCCGCACAGCGGACTACCTGATCTCCGCGAACGCCTTTCCGACGTACACGACGCAATCGACCTCGTCGCTCGCGTCTCTGGCGGTCGACTTTCAGATCAGCATGCGCGGATCCTCGAGTCTCGATGCGTACGAGCTCAAGGACACCATCTACCTCCGAAACAGCACAAGGACATGACCATGGTCAAGTTTTCGCGGCGCCTACGTGCCGAATTTGGACAGGCGCTGCCGCTGGCTCTCGGCGTCTCGGTCGCGCTCATGATGACGATCACGACGGTGGTGGAGTACACGTCGTCCAACTCCCGCTGGTCCAGTTACTCACGCGCCAACGTCTCTGCCTACTCGCTCGCCGAAGCGGGGATGAACGACGCGCGTTCCGTTCTCTGGAAGGCGTTGAATCCGCGCGACGGGACCTCCGTGCCGCAGACCACAGTCACGCTCGATGGCGGCACGGCGACGTTCTCCGGAGTCTATGACGATCCCACCTCGACCTGGACCCTCACCTCCACCGGGAGCGTGCGCAATCCGAACGGCACGGCGAACCGCGCTGTCACGCGGACGATCAACAGCAAGGTCCGTGTCTCCACGGCTTCGATCAGCGGGGCAGACGATGTGATCTGGAACTACCTTTATACGGACGCACCAACGGGAACGTGCATGAACCTGGCGAACAACTCGGTCATCAGCACTCCGCTGTATGTGCGCGGCGACCTGTGCATGGGCAACAACTCCTCGATCACGGGTGGGGTGACCACGGTCCTTCAGGTGGGAGGCTCGCTCACCATCGGCAACGGAGGCACGACAGTGGGCACCGCCGCGAACAAGGTGAACCAGGTGAAGGTGGGCCTCGGCTGCACCGGAGGCAATCCGAACCCTCACCCCTGCACGACCGCGGACAAGGTGTACGCAACGAACTATTCGTCGACCACGTCCGGCCTGACCAAGCCGCCGATCGACCTCGCCACGTGGTACCAGAACTCCTACCCCGGGCCGAAGCACAACTGCGGCACCGGCAGCTTCCCGGGCGGGTTCGACACCGACACCTTGCAGAACAACAGTCGGGGCGCGGTCAACCTCACCCCCGCTTCGGCGTACGACTGCCGCGTGCTGGACGGAATGGGGAACATCATCGGCAGGATCTCGTGGACCCCCGGGAACCCCAAGGGAACGCTGACCGTGAACGGGACGATGTTCTTCGACGGGCCGATCAGCTACAGCGGCTCTGCCGTTTACAGCGGCCGCGCGACGATCTACTCCTCCGGCACGATCAGCTTCGGCATCGGTGCCACTCTCTGCGGCGTCGCGGCCTGTGACACGACCTGGGACTCCACGTCGAACCTGCTCGTCCTGGTCTCTGGATCCAATGCCCAGAGTCCCAGCTGTGCGTTCACGCTCGGGAACAACTCGGTCTTCCAGGGGGCGACGATGATGGGGGGCGACTACTGTGAGAACAACAACGCCGGCACCTGGGGCGCGGTTATCGCGCATCAGCTCTTCATCTCGAACAACGCGATCAACCACTACGTCCCGTTCGGCACGCTCCTCCCCGGCCAGCCTGCAGCCGGTGGCACTGCGACGACCCTGGTGAACGAGAGCGACTCGTACGTCGCGGGCTAGCGGCATCCCTCAACTCAGGGACAGCAACTGCCGATATCGAGGACATGGATTTCGCTCTCGCCGCCGTCTTCTTCGCGCCCGGACTCGCGCTCGGTAGCTTCCTGAACGTCGTCGCTGCGCGCGTGCCGCTGCGGCGGTCGATCGTGCGGCCGCCTTCTGCCTGCATGTCCTGCTCGCAGGAGATCCGCTGGTACGACAACGTTCCGCTGTTGTCCTACTTCCTGCTTCGGGGCCGCTGCCGCCACTGCCAGGCGCGTATCCCGGTCGTGTATCCGGCCGTCGAGCTCGCGACCGCGCTGCTCCTCGCCGGCTGCGTGCTCGCGTTCGGGCTCACTGCGAGGGCCGCGGTCTCCGCCTTGTTCTGCGCCGTGCTGGTTGCCGTCTCGGCGATCGATCTCGAGCACCGCATCATCCCCAACCGCATCGTCCTCCCTGCGACGGTCGTCGTGCTCGTCGCGAACACCGCGCGCGATCTCAGCCCTGAATGGGCGCTCGCCGCGCTCGCGGGCTCGGGCTTCCTGTTCGCGGCGGCGCTGGCCTATCCCGCCGGGATGGGGATGGGCGACGTGAAGCTGGCCCTCCTGATGGGCGCCGCCCTGGGGCGGACGGTCCCGGTCGCTCTGATGGTCGGGATGCTGGCCGCGCTGGTGCCCAGCGTCGTGCTGCTCGTCCGACACGGCTCGAAGGCGCGCAAGATGGGGATCCCGTTCGGCCCGTTCCTCGCGATTGGCTCGGTCGTCGCCATCTTCTGGGGCCACGACATCCTGCACGCGTACTTCTCGACGCTGCGTTAGCTCTGCGGGCCCAGGGCTCGCCCGAGCCGACTTGCGGGGAGCCGAGTTGGCAATTCTCCGAGGACCAGTCCGGCGCCTGTGAGGACGAGCGCTTCTACTTCGAGCCAGTACCACCCGAAGGAAACAGGATCGAGCGCGAGACGAACGAGCGCGACTGCGAGCGGCACGAGCCACAACGAGTGCACGCTGCGGCGCAGCGCAAACGCGATGACCGCGCCTGCACCGATCGCCAGCGAGGCCTGCGCGAGCCTTAGCGGCCAGCCGAAGTGAGCGCCGGGACCGACGAGGAGCCCGACCAGCGTCCCCGACGTCACGCGCCATTCGTGGTCGAACATGCGGAACGTGCCGAGCAGCGCGAACGGCACGAGCATCACCCCGATGACGGCCGCCTGCGCGCACGCGCCGGCGAGTGCGTCCGTCACTCTCGGAGCCAGCAGCAGCACCACCACGCCCAGCACACCCCACAGCTCGAAACCGACGGACAGACCTACCAGGGCTCCCGCGCTCAAGACTCGACCTTCACGTGCCCAGAGGCCGGCGAGCACCCAGAGCAAGGGAACGATCGCCTCGGCCGGATGGCCATAGACGAACGCGATGTGAGTCAACCCCGCGGCCACGGCCACCAGCCCGACTGCGAGCCGCGCCCGGTCGGAGAGCCCGAGCCGGCCGAGCACGAACAGGAGTAGCGCCGCGACGCCCAGTTCGATCAGGAACGCGAGCGCGGCCAGGTTGGGCACGGCGCCGAAGACCGCCAGCTGCAAGGGGCCCGACTGCAGCTGCGGGTCGGCGAAGGTGTTCGCCCAGCCACCTGAGAGCAGCTGCTGGCCCTTGTGGACGAAGTAGACGAGGTCGCCTGAGTCCGTCCCTCGATCGAGGTACGCGAGGCCCGCCGTCGGTGCCAGGACGGGTACCCAGAGCCGGGCGAGCGGCGAACGCAGGAAGTCCCTCACCTAGGGCGATATCGGCCTCTGGACGGGTGAGGTTGAGGGAGCCGGGATCAAGGGACGGGCGGCTCCTGCCGATACCTCGAACGAGGGATATATGGACACCGAACGCCCACGGAATCTGCGTAGTCCTGGCACCGAGACCGGACCTGCGGCGACGCCTGGTGGCGGGGGCCTCGGAGGGGCCCCGCCGCCGATCAACGCGCTCGCCGAGATCGTCGCGGACCTGATCGCCGCCACGGGCCTGGTTCCAGCGGACAAGCTTGCCATGGTCCGGAGCGCGGCCGGGATGGGCTCCTTTGCGCACGCCCTCGTGGAGCAGAACGTCGCTTCCAGCGAGGGGCTTGCCCGCACCCTCGCGGCCCGCTACCAGATGCCCCTCATCGATCTGGCATTGACAGGCGTCACCGAAGAGGCGACCGGCCAGATCGCTCTCCACGTGCTCGAGCGTCTGGTCGCGATTCCGTACGCGATCGAGGACGGAACGCTCAAGGTCGCCGTTGGCGACCCGGGCAACATCCAGGGAATCGACGAGCTCCGCCTCGCGACGCGCTACCCGCTCGAAATCGGCGTGGCCGCCCGCGACGACATCTTCGTCGAGATCCGCCGCCTTGCTCGCGCCTCTGAGGCGTTCGGCGCCCGCGCCGCTGCTGCTGAAGGCGAACTCGCGCTGGTCGAGGAAGAGGAGGAAACCGACGACCTCGAGGTCGACGACGGCATCTCGGATGCGCCCCTCGTTCGTCTCGTCAACTCCGTGATCTTCCAGGCCGCCGAGGACGGGGCCTCTGACGTCCACTTCGAGCCCCAGGAGGACGCGCTGCTGGTCCGCTTCCGCGTAGACGGCGTGCTGCACGAGGTGCAGCGGATTCCGAAGCGCATGATGCCCGGCGTCCTCACCCGACTGAAGGTGCTCGCAAAGCTCGACATCGCCGAGCGGCGCAAGCCGCAAGACGGCCGCATCTCACTCAACGCGGCAGCCGCTGGCCGAACCCTGGACGTCCGCGTCGCAACGCTCCCGACGGTCGAGGGCGAGTCGATCGTCATGCGTCTTCTGGACAAGTCCAAGAAGGCGCCGACCCTCCAGGAGCTGGGCATGTCCGACGAGATGCGGGGGGCGCTGGAAACCTTGATCCGCAAGCCCACGGGCGCTCTCCTCGTCACCGGACCCACGGGCTCCGGTAAGTCGACGACGCTGTATGCGGCGCTGACCGAGATCAACCGGCCCGAGATCAACATCATCACGGTGGAGGATCCGGTCGAGTACCGCCTCTCGGGCGTCAACCAGGTGCAGATCAACCAGAAGGCCGGCCTCACGTTCGCGACAGCACTGCGATCGATCCTGCGTTCCGACCCCGACGTGGTGATGGTCGGTGAGATCCGGGACGGCGAGACCGCCAAGATCTCGATCGAGGCTGCTCTCACGGGCCACCTCGTCCTGTCGACGCTGCATACGAACGATGCGCCTCAGGCTCTGACGCGTCTGGGTGAGATGGGCGTGGAACCATTTCTGATCGGCGCTGCAGTCTCGGCCGTGCTCGCCCAGCGGCTGGCCCGCAAGCTCTGCACGCACTGCTGTGAGATGTACACGCCGTCCGTCGACGAGCTGATGAAGGCGCGAGTTTCCCGCGAGGTGGCCGCCGCCAGCGACGGGATGGTCTTCTACCGCAAGAAGGGCTGTCCCAGGTGCAACCAGTCCGGCTACAAGGGCCGGATCGGCGTCTTCCAGCTGCTGACCATGAGCGAGCAGCTCGAGAGCCTCGCCGTCACGAAAGCAAGCCGCGAAGACATCGAGCGCGCCGCGATCGGCGAAGGCATGCGAACCCTGTGGGACGACGGCCTGGCCAAGGTCGCCGCGGGCCTGACGTCCATCGAAGAGCTCGCGCGCGTCTCCATCTGAGGCGGAGGAAGATTCGAGCCCAGCCGCGCGTCTGGCGAGTGGGATGGGAGGACCTGCGGGGCGTATCTCTTTCAAGACATATGGCGTTGAAGCCATATGACGCGGTCCCTCATGCTCATCTCCGCATGCCTGCTGATCGTGCTCACCATGGCAGCCGGGGCCGCCCCGGCGAAGCGGGCAGATGCGTGCACCTGGGGCGCCTCCTCAGTGGTCGTAGAACAGGTCAACGGCCAGTACGTCGAGAGCGATCCGAACACAACGGGCTGCATCCCGTAACAGCTTTTCGCCGCGGAGGCGGGCTGTGCCCGACTCCGCCACCAACGCCCTCCGTTAGGACGCGCGGCGGAAAATCATCATGGCCGCGAAGCGGCCCGATTTTCCGCCGTTACTGCGCGTGTACGTCACAGCCGAGCACCATCAGCAGGCACGCGGAGATGAGCATGAGGGACCGCGTCATATGGCTTCAACGCCATATGGCTTGAAAGAGATACGCGCCGCTCGTCCTCCCATCCCACCTCGAGACGGGCGCTCCCCCTGGAATCTTCCGTGCCTCTTAGATGGAGACGCGCGCGAGCTCTTCGATGGACGTCAGGCCCGCGGCCACCTTGGCCAGGCCGTCGTCCCACAGGGTTCGCATGCCTTCGCCGATCGCGGCGCGCTCGATGTCTTCGCG
>CATPAS010000010.1 GCA_955652075.1 uncultured Gaiellaceae bacterium
CGAGGCGGTGATCGCTTGCCCGGATGTTCCCGACGTCTACGTCGTTCCGTCGCGACTGAAGGCCGAAGGGCTCGACCGTCTGGTCGGCGAGAAGCTCGGGCTACCGCCCGCGGAAGCGGATCTGGGCGACTGGCTGGACGTGAACGAGCGAATGCAGCAGAGCGAGGAGATCGTCGAGATCGCGCTCGTCGGCAAGTATGTGAAGCTGCAGGACGCCTACCTCTCGGTGCACGAGGCGCTCAAGCATGCAGGCGCCCACCACGGCGCGAAGGTGCGCGTGAGCTGGGTCGATGCGGAAGGGATGTCCCTGGAAGAGGCGACCGGGCTGCTCGAGCAGGTCGACGGGGTGCTCGTGCCGGGCGGCTTCGGCTCGCGCGGCTGGGAAGGAAAGATCCTGGCGTGCCGCGTTGCCCGCGAGCGTGAGATCCCGTACCTGGGGATCTGCCTCGGGATGCACGTAGCGGTCTCCGAGTTCTCCCGTCACGTGCTCGGCCTGGACGGCGCCAACTCGACCGAGATGGATCCCGAGACGCCGCACCCGGTGATCGACCTGCTGCCCGAGCAGAAGGAGATCGAGGATCTCGGCGGCACGATGAGGCTCGGCGCGCAAGCGGTCGAGCTGGTCGACGGAACCCGCGCGCACGACGCCTACGTCGAGCCGGTCGTGCACGAGCGGCACCGGCATCGTTACGAGGTCAACAACCATTACCGCCCTGCGCTCGTGGAGGGAGGGCTGGTCGTCTCGGGCACGTTCCAGGCGGGCCGGCTGGTGGAGATCGTCGAGCTGCCCGACCACCCCTGGTTCGTGGCGAGCCAGTTCCATCCGGAGTTCAAGTCGCGGCCGACGCGTCCGGCGCCGCTGTTTCGCGACTTCGTCGGTGCCGCACTCGCGCGCTCCCGCGAACGGTCCGCCGTCGGCGCGGCCTCCGCCTAGCAGGGCACCGCAAATAAGATCGAGCGATGGCCTCCGAGGTCGTCGATCTCTTCACCGAGCTGGCGGCGCTCCCGAGCCCGCCGGGTGAGGAGCGCGACGTTGCCGACGTCGTGATCCGCTACCTGCGCGATCTCGGGCTCTCGGTTGACGAAGACGATGCCGGTCCGAAGGTCGGCTCGAACATCGGCAACCTGTATTGCCGCATCGAAGCGACCGACGGCGGCAGCCCGATCTTCTTGTGCGCGCATCTCGACACGGTTCCGCCCGAGGGCCCGATCGAGCCGGTGATCGAGGACGGCGTCATGCGCAACGCGGCCGGCACGATCCTCGGAGCCGACAACAAGTCTGCCGTCGCCGCAATGCTCGAAGGCACCCGCCGCGTGCTGGCCGAGAACCGCCCCCACGGCGGCATCGAGCTCCTGTTCACTCCGAAGGAGGAAGTGGGGCTGCTCGGCGCGGCCGCCTTCGACCTCGAGCGCCTACAGGCGCGGCTCGGATATGTGTACGACCAGGCTGCGCCGATCGGCGAAGTGATCCTCGGCGCGCCTTACTCACAGGCGATGCAGGTTCGCTTCCACGGGCGCGCCGCTCATTCCGGCATGTATCCGGAGGAAGGACGCTCGGCGATCGCCGCCGCCGCCCGCGCCGTCGCCGACCTCCGGCTCGGTCGCATCGACGAGGAGACGACGGCAAACGTCGGGATCATCCAGGGCGGGACCGCCGGCAACATCATTCCGGAGTGGTGCACGCTCGACGCCGAGGCGCGCTCACACGACGAGCGGAAGCTCGCCGAGCTGGTGCAGGAGATGGTCGACGCATTCGCGTTCGCAGCCGGACTGGAGGACTGCGAGGTCGAGACGAAGGTCTCCAAGAGCTACCGCGGCTACCGGTTCAAGACCGAAGATCCGGTTGTACGCATCGCGCACGCCGCGCTCGAGCGCAGCGGGTACACGCCTGCGTACGCGCTCAGCGGCGGCGCAGCGGATGCGAATATCTTCAACGAGCGCGGGCTCGCGTGCCTCAACCTGGCGAACGGCATGCAGGACATCCACACGCCCGACGAGCGCATCACGGTGGCAGACCTCGAGGGGATGGTGGAAGTGACGCTCGCGCTCGTGGCTGCCGCTCGAGATGCTGACGCTTAGGCGCGGCCGCGTAACCGCCGTCGTCGAGCGGGTCGAGGGTCTGTCGCGACTCGAGGTCGACGGCGAGCCCTGTGTCGCGTATCCGCGTCTCACCGGACCGGTCGCGCTCGGCGATGAGGTGATCGTCAACACACAAGCTCGGGAGTTGGAGCTTGGGTCGGGTGGCTTCGACGTGCTCTACGCGAATCTGACGCGCGGCCTCGATCTTCTCCCGGAGAGCGACGCCCACGTGATGAAGCTTCCCTACACGCCCGCGCAGAACGCGCGACGCACAGCCGAGGAGGGGCGCCTGCTGCCGGACACGCTGACGGGATTACCGGTCGTCTGCTGTTCCCTCCACAGCCAGGTCGCGCCGGTCTGCGCGGGAATCGGACCAGGGGCGCGCGTCGCCTATGTGCAGCTCGCGGGCGGCGCACTCCCGGTTTCGCTGTCCGACACGTTGCGCGCGTTGCGCGAGCGGGGTCACGTCGAGACGTCGATCGCGGCCGGCGCATGTCTGGACGGGGACGTCGAGTGCGTCTCGACGGCGTCGGCTCTGCTCTGGGCCGCGGCAGAGGGTTTCGACGTCGTCGTGTGCGCGATCGGACCGGGCATCGTCGGCACTGGCTCCAAATTCGGCCACGGCGGGCTGGCTGCCGCCGATGCGGCGAACGCCGCCCATGCGCTTCACGGCACACCGATCCTCGCGGTGCGCGCGTCCGAGGGGGACCCGCGTGAGCGTCACACCGGCGTCTCCCACCACGTGCGCGCGGTCCTGGAGCTGTGTCTCGCCGACGTGATTGCTGCCTGGCCCGCCGGATACGACGCACCGCCGTGGCTCGAGCCGCGCGTGGAGGTCGACGTGAGGGGCTGGCAAGAGGCGTGCGCGGGTCTACCCCTGGCGCACATGGGCCGCGGGCCGCGGGAGGACCCGCTCTTCTTTGCAGCCGCTTTTGCAGCCGGGCGCGTCGCAGCTGATCACATTCACTGATGGAGGAGCGGCGCCTCGGGCCCGTCGTGGGGCTCGGCACCTGGCACACCTTCGGCGGTGACGCGCGTCTCGCGCAGGTCGTCGTCGACGCTGCGCTCGATTCGGGGACCCGCCTCTTCGACTCGTCACCGATGTACGGCGGTGCCGAGGCTTCGCTGGGTGCGGCGCTCGCCCAGCGGCCCGACGCGGCGACCATTGCGACGAAGATCTGGGCGGCGAGCGGCGAGGAGGGCCGCGAGCAGTACCAGCAGCAGCGCGCGTGGTTCGGTCGCGTCGAGATCGAGCAGATCCACAACCTGGTCGCATGGGAGCAGCACCTGCAGTGGCTCGACCAGGAGCGCGCGGAGGGACGAATCGATCGTCTCGGCGTCACGCACTACGCGCCGAGCGCTTTCCGGGAGCTCGAGCGGGCGCTCCGATCGGGCCGCTTCGACACGGTGCAAGTGCCTTTGAACCCTCACGAGCGGGATGCGAGCAGGAGATCCTGCCGCTCGCCGCTCAGCTCGGGATCGCGGTGATCGTCATGCGGCCCCTGGGCGAGGGCGCGCTCGTGCGCCGCTCGGTGGCTCGTGAAGCGCTCGCGCAGCTCGGCGTGGAGTCGTGGGCCCAGGCACTGCTGAAG
>CATPAS010000011.1 GCA_955652075.1 uncultured Gaiellaceae bacterium
GTGCACAGGTGATCAACGTCAGCCTCGGCGGTCCCGGCTCGAGTGTCGAGCTGGCCAACGCGTTGGCGTACGCCAGCGCCAAGGGCGCGATCGTCATCGCGGCCGCCGGAAATGCCGGCGACACCACGCAATTCTTCCCTGCCGCGGATCCCCATGCGATCAGCGTTGCCGCGACGACCGTTGCGGACCAGCGCTACTCGTGGTCGAACTTCGGCTCGTGGGTCCGCCTGGCCGCCCCTGGTTGCAACATCACGACGATCCTCGGCGGCGGCTACGGCACTTTCTGCGGCACGTCGTCGGCGACGCCGTTGGTCGCCGGTCTGGTTGCGCTCGAGTTGAGCGCTCAGCCGGCGGCGACCGCGCGTGAGGCGGAGGACGCGCTCGCGCGCGCAGCCGTTCCACTGCCTGCGTTCGTGCAGTACGGGCGCATTGACGCGGGGAGGACGCTTGCGCTGCTGAGTCCGGCCGCGGCGACGACCGCGGTCTTCAGAGGGACTCTCGGGAGCCGGGCGCGTGTGCGCAGCTACGACATCGACGTGCGTGCGGGGCCGTTCAGCGCCGTGCTGCGCTTCCGGGGCGGCAAACGGCTCACCCTCTCCACACCGATCGGCCGGGTTACGGGGCGCAGCCCGCTCCATCTGAACGGAACCTCGGTCCCGGGCACGTACGCGCTACGAGTCAGCGGGACCGGTGCGAAGACGTCGTTCGTCCTCGCCGTGACCTACGTGAAGTAGTCCACCTGGGATCCCTCGATCGAGTGATTCCGCGCAAGTGCTGCAGAGAACGGCGGTCAACTCGAACGATGGCTACGAAAGAAGGGGATATGAGATCCAGGCGCTTACTTGTAATCGCAGCAGTCGTGGCGCTCACGCTCGGCACAGCGCAAACCGCGCTGGCTGACAACAACGCGACAGGCTCGGTCGGAGCAATTCAGACCGGTCCCGTCGGAGTCACACCTACCGCGGGCGCAAGTCAAGCGGGCTCAACCGCCGCGGCTTCCGTCCCGGTTGCCGTGGGTGGGTCAGGCAACAACACCGCCTCGAACTCCGTGGGGGCTGTGCAGGCCGGCGGTGGCAACACCTCTAACAACTCCACCGGCAGCGCGCAGGTCAGCTCTGTGAGTGCTTCGCCGTCGGCCTCCGCCGGCGCCTCGGGCAACAACGCGAGTGCGGGCGTCCCGTTGTCGGTCGGTGGTGACGGCAGCAACACCGCATCGAACTCGACCGGTGGAGTGCAGGTCGGCGGCGGCAACTCGTCCAGCGGCTCGGCCGGTGTGCTGCAGGCCGGCTCGCCGCGGTCGGCTCCCGCCATCGGCGCGTCCATCGTCGGTGCTGCGGTCTCTGCTTCGGCGCCGGTCGGCGTTGCAGGGAGTGGCAATAACGCCGCTGACTCGAACGGAGCAGCTCAGGTCGGTGGCGGTAACACGGTCACGCGCTCGTTCCTCGCAGCGCAGTCCGGTGCAATGACGGTCGGCACGTCTGCCGGCGCAGGTGGCACGACAGCGTCGACGCCCGTGACGGTCGGCGGCGGGGGAACGAACTCCGCCACCGATTCGATCGGCACCGGGCAGGTCGCCGGTGGGAACACGTCGACCGGATCGATCGGGACGGTTCAATCCGGTCCGGTGAACGCAGGTCCGTCCGTCGTCTCGGGTCCAACCGCCACTGCGGCGTCAACACCGGCGTCCGCAGCCGGAAAGGCGTCGCCTGGAACACGAACGAGTGAAGGCGCGCCGCGCCCGAATCGCAACACGCTCGGCGTCACGAAAACGCCGACCGCTGTGCTGCAGACGTTAGGTCAGCTCCCGTTCACGGGGCTGGGTCTGCTGCTCGTCGTAGTGCTCGGCTTGGCTCTGCTCGCCACGGGTCTCATGACCCGGGCACGCACTCGCCTGAGCGTCTAGAAGGAGGGGCCTGCGGGCGGCGGATTCGCCGCTGCCCGACGGGCCTGTAGCCGGCGCGCGAGCAGACTCACTCCTGCGGCCGCCATCAGTGTGAAGGCGAGACCGCCGAGGATGAGGAGCGGGATCGGAATCGAGTCGGCAGTGCTCGGACCGAGCCAACTCGCCAGCTTGTGGAAGATGCCGCCACCGGTGCCGCCGGTCCCGCCCGGGCCGCCGCCGTTGCTCGGGCCTCCCAACGGGATCACGAGCGTGTCTCCCGTCACGTGCCCGCCGTGTTGCCGGATGGCGGACTGGAGTCCGCGTGTCAGATCCTGACGCAGTGTCCCGTAGATGATCTGGTCCTCCGGAATCTGCTTCAACGCCTCGCGGTAGCAGTGGACGGGATAGGTCTGGTCGATGCGGCCGTCGACGTACCAGTCGTGGACCAGCGCCTTCGAACAGGTGCTCATCGACCGCGCCTGCGCCGGCTGTGCGACGCCGAGCGCGGCGCCGATGGCTACGGCTGTGACGAGGAGGATGAGCGGCTTCGAAAATCGGGGCATGCTGGGGCCGGGCTGCGGCTCGCGGGGGACTCTAACGACGATCTTGCTCACCCTGCCGGATGGGAGTGAGCCTCCGATGAGTCAGTTGTAAGCCCTTTGTAAGCGGGTTTGGCTCCATTCCATAGGTGTTCGAACGTCGGGCGGACTTTCCTGGATTCGGCCTGCGGCTCTGTTAGCTTCGCGCGCTATGCGCCGGCCCGTCGCCTGGGTAGCCGCGGCCGCTGCGGCACCCTGCACCACCAGTGTGATCTCACCGCGCTGCAGGTTCTCCTCGGCTTTCTTCAGCCGGCCAAGATGAAACGACACCGCGCCTACGGCCCGGTGTCCGATCATCGTGTAAGTGGCGTCCTCGGTGCGGATCGCCACCTCCAGCAGTTCCTGTCCCGCCTCCTCCGCCAACGCGTATTCGGAGCGGACCAGATGGAACGAGTAGAGACCGTTGAGCGATTGCAGGGTGCTGACATTCCTCCCAAGATGGCGCGCCAAATCCAA
>CATPAS010000012.1 GCA_955652075.1 uncultured Gaiellaceae bacterium
AGCGATCGCTCGTCAAGAAGTACTGGACGAGTGAGCCCGACGAGATCGGGCTGTTCAAGGGCGGCGATGTGGTCATCGGCGCTTCCTGGCCTTATCAGACCCTCCAACTGCAGGCGGCGAACGCGCCGGTCAAGGAGATCATTCCCAAGGAGGGAGCGACGGGCTGGGCCGACACGTGGATGCTCGCCAAGAAGGCACCGCATCCAAACTGTGCATACATGTGGATGAAGTACGTGACGACCCCGCAAGTCCAGGCCAAGCAAGCACTGGTCTTCGGTGAGACACCGGTCAATCCCAAGGCCTGCCCGTTTATGAACAAGCTGCAGGCCGGATCGTGTGCCAAGTACCACCTGAACCAGCCGCTGTCCTACTACAAGCAGATCCACTACTGGAAGACGCCGATCGCCGACTGCGGCAACGGTCAGAAGAACTGCATGGACTACAACGCCTGGCAACGAGCCTGGACGCAAATCAAAGGCTGACGCATGGCTGTTGACGCCGCACGGGCGGGTCCCTCGTTCCGGGGGGCCCGCCTCGGGCTCTCGGCGGGTCTCTGGCGCCGCCCGTGGATCAAGGGTGCGGCGCTGCTCCTGCCACCCCTCCTCGCATTCCTCGTCATTTACGCCGGGTCGCTCGGGGTTCTTTTCATCTCCGCGTTCTGGACCGTCGACTCCTTCACGGGAAAGCTCCAGCACATCTGGAACCTGGACAACTTCCGGACGATCTTCTCGACGAGCGATCCCACCTATCTCCGCATCGCTGGACGCACGGTTGGCATAGCCGCCGCCGTGACGCTGACGGATGCGGTGCTGGCGTTCCCGCTCGGCTATTACATGGCGCGGATCGCGCGACCCCGTACGCGGACGCTCGTCTTCGTGATGGTGCTCCTCCCTCTGTGGTCCAGCTACCTCGTCCGCATCTACGCGTGGCGGCTCATCCTCGGCAACGGCGGAGTTCTCAACTGGGTGCTGGGAGGAGTCGGTTTGCACTCCGGCCTTGGCTACACGAACTGGGCAATGTGGATCGTCTTCTCGTACGTCTGGTTCCCGTTCATGGTCCTGCCGGTCTACGCAGCCCTGGAGCGGATACCGGACAACTTCCTCGAAGCGTCGAGTGACCTCGGGGCCAGCGGGTGGCGGACGTTTCGCAACGTCGTGTTGCCGCTAGCTCTGCCGGGCCTCGTTGCGGGGTCGATCTTCACGTTCTCGCTGACCCTCGGCGACTACATCACGCCGCTCCTCGTCGGCGGCCCGGGGTCGAACTTCATCGGCAACGTCGTCTTCGAGAACGTCGGCGTGAACGCCAACGTCCCGTTTGCCGCGGCGTTCGCGACGGTGCCGGTGGCGATCATGGCCCTCTACCTCCTCGTCGCCCGGCGGCTCGGCGCGTTCGAGGCCCTGTAAGTACTGATGGAGACCACAGCGGCGAGAATCGGCCTGCGCGTCTGGACGGTGCTCGTGCTTCTGTTCCTCTGGATCCCGCTCCTGCTGATCGCCGTTTACGCCTTCAACAAGTCCGTCGTCCAAAGCTGGCCCATTCCCGGCTGGACGACGCACTGGTTCAGCGTGACCTGGCACAACCCGGACGCTCGTTCGTCGCTCTGGCTCTCCGTCAAGGTCGCGCTACTCGCGAGCTCCGTCGCAGTCGTCCTCGGTTCCATGGCGGCGTTTGCGATCCATCGGTTCCGCTTCTTCGGGAGAGAGTCGGTCTCGTTCCTGCTCCTGCTGCCGATCGCACTGCCCGGGATCATCACCGGAATGGCACTGAACTCCTTCTACGTAGTGGCCCACATTCCGTTCACGATCTGGACGATCGTGATCGGGCACGCAACGTTCTGCGTCGTCGTCGTCTACAACAACGTTCTGGCCCGCCTGAGGCGAACCTCGAATTCTTTGATCGAGGCATCGATGGATCTCGGAGCGGATGGCTGGCAGACATTCCGCTTCATCGTCTGGCCGGTCCTCTCGACAGCTCTCGTCGCAGGAGGCCTGCTCGCCTTCGCGCTCTCGTTCGACGAAGTAATCGTGACGACTTTTACGGCAGGTGCACAGACGACGCTGCCGATCTTCATCCTCGACAACCTGCGAGAGGGGCAGCAGTTTCCCGTGGTCAACGTGGTCGCGTTCGTCGTGATCCTGCTGACCATCATTCCCGTCACGATCTCCCAGCGCCTGACCCGCGACACGGGTGTGTTGCGAAGCGGCGCGCCGGCCGTCACGGCGGCGGAGAGCGTGGAGATCACCACGGTATAGGCTCATAACAGTCGGACAGGAGGGAAAGATGAGCGTCACGGTGTCCCATCACCAGAACTTCGTCGGCGGCGAATGGGTCGACGCTGCCGGTGGCGAGACCATGGAGGTGCTGAACCCGGCCACGGGCGAGACGATCGCCGAGGTGCCCCGTTCGAGCGCCGACGACGTCGACCGGGCCGTTCAGGCCGCGAAGAAGGCTCTGCCGGATTGGCTCGAGACCACGCCGGGCGAGCGCACAGAGATGCTCCTGAAGCTCGCGGACGCACTCGATCAACATGCGGAGGAGCTGGCCGAGCTCGAGTCGCAGAACGTGGGCAAACCTCTGGGATATGCGAGGGACGAGATCCCGGTGGCGGTGGACAACATCCGCTTCTTCGCCGGGGCGG
>CATPAS010000013.1 GCA_955652075.1 uncultured Gaiellaceae bacterium
CGTCACCTCGGTGCTTGCGAAGACGCTCCCGCCGCGTTCCTGTGCGTACTCACGCATCAGCGTGCCGGCGCGCAGCGGGTCGACGACGGTGACGCCGGGGGTGTAGAAGCCGCCGAGGATGACGTCCGGGTTGACGAACGGGACCCGCTCCAGCACCTGCTCCGGGGTCAGCAGCTCACAGCCTTCCTCGCCCCAGGAGAGCGCCGACGACATCCGCCGCTTCAGTTCCTCCATGCGCTCGGGCCTCCGGGCGACCTCGACGCCGCCGCTGGTCGTCGACAATCCGAGCTCCTCGTACTGGCGGGCGCTCTCCTTCGTCAGCGTTGTCATCTCCTTCGAGTGATCGACGGGGAAGATGAAGTTCGACGCGTGGCCGGTGGAACCGCCCGGGTTCGGGAGCACGCCCTGCTCGAGCAGCACCACATCGGTCCAGCCGAGCCGCGACAGGTGGTAGGCCATGCTGTTCCCGACGATGCCGGCGCCGATGACGACGGCCTGCGCGGCGGAGGGGAGGCCGCTCGCGCTCACACGCCGGTCAGGACGCGCCGCATCGTCTCTTCGAACTCCAACACGTGCCGACGCATCGTCTCTTCGGCGCGGTCGGCGTCGCCGTCACGGATCGCCTCGAGGAGCTCGCGGTGGCCGAGCACCGCCTGCTCCAGGTCGCTCGCCTGGTCGAGCGCGAGGTACCAGATTCGGAGCGCCAGGACGTAGTACTCCTCGAGGGTCGACTCGAGCAGCGGGTTGTGGGCGGAGCTGTAGACCTGCCGGTGGATCCGCTCGTCCAGGGCCATCAGCTCGCGCGCGTCGAGGTCGGTCCGGCCTTCGAGCTCCCCGAGCAGGATTTCGAGCGCCTCGCGATCCTCGCCGGTCGCGCGCTCGGCGGCGAGGCGTGCCGCGTGACTCTCCAGAACCGACCGCACCTCCGCAAGGCTGGCCAGATCGCGGATCTCGACGCTGGTCACGAACATGCCGCGGCGGGGGTACACCTCCACCAATCCCTCCTGCGCCAGGCGACGAAGGGCCTCACGGGTCGGCGTGCGCCCGATCCCGAGACGGCCCATCAGGGCGCGCTCGTCGATCACCGCTCCGGGCCGCAGTTCGAGCGAGACGATCATCTCCCTGATCTCGTGGTGGGCCCGATCGGCCAGCGAAGGCGCCGCCCGGCCCGAGGGGGCCTGGAGGACGCCGACCACACCCTTTGCCTCTGCCACGGAGATACATTACTCATATCTCAGCTCGTTTCCATCCGCACCAGGCCGGGGGCGAAAGGACACGCGTGAACGTCGACATCGACGGCGACGGAAGGATCGTCCGCCTCTTCTGACTTTGGACGACACCTCACCATCGGAGTACGGTTAGGCCGTGACGGTGCTGGTGGATACCGCCGGTTCCCCTGGCGACGTCATCGACAGGAGCGGCGATCCGCTGATCCGGGCCGACGGCGTCTGGAAGATCTTCGGGCGCCACGCCGATCGGGTGATCGGAACGCCCGATGCCGATCTCCCTCGCACGGAGCTGCGTGCGAAGCACGGCTGCGTCGCCGCCGTTCGCGACGTCTCGTTCGAGGTCTGGCCGGGCGAGGTCTTCGTCGTCATGGGACTCTCCGGGTCCGGCAAGTCCACGCTTGTGCGCACGCTGATCCGGCTAATCGAACCGACCGCGGGCGGCATCGAGATCGACGGCAAGAACGTCATCGGGCTGAGCGGAGCCGAGCTGCTGCAGCTGCGCCGCCACACCTCCTCGATGGTCTTCCAGCACTTCGGTCTTCTCGCGCACCGGCGCGTCATCGACAACGTTGCGTTCGGGCTGGAGGTCCAGGGCGTGCCTAAGGCGACGCGGCTCGCACGCGCCGCAGAGGTGCTGACGCTTGTCGGGCTCGAGGATTGCGCGAACCAGTTCCCGGACCAGCTCTCGGGCGGCATGCAACAACGTGTCGGCCTCGCCCGTGCCTTCGCGGTCGATCCGAAAGTGATGCTGTACGACGAGCCGTTCAGCGCGCTCGACCCGCTGATTCGCCGAGACATGCAGGACGAGGTCTGCCGGCTACAGGTCGAGACGGGGAAGACGATGGTCTTCATCACGCACGACCTGCCCGAGGCGCTGCGGCTCGGCGACCGGATCGCGATCATGCGCGACGGCAAGATCGTGCAACTCGCCACCCCGGAGGAGCTCGTCGGCTCGCCCGCAGACGAGTACGTGCAGAACTTCATCCGCGACATCCCGCGCAGCCACGTGCTGACGCTGCAGTGGATCATGCGCGACCCGGAACCGGGCGAGCTGGACGGCCCCACCCTGCCCGTCACGACCACTGTGCGGAACGCAACGGCGGTGATCGCCGGAAGCGAGCGGCCGGTGTGTGCCGTCAGCAACGGCAAGGTCGTGGGCGTCGTCGACCGCATCGCCGTCCTGAACGCGATCGCCGGCGAGGGCGACTGACCGTGACGACGGCGACTGACTTTGCAGCACCGGTCGCCGCGATCCGCTCACCACGCCCGTGGTGGCGCGGCCGCCCGGGTCTCGTGGTCGGCGTCGTTCTGGCCATGCTGATCGTGTTCCTCGGCTGGAAGAGCACGCTTCCCTGGCCGAACCGGCTCGTCTGGAACTCGCTTCCGAGCCACCTCGACCGTTTCCAGA
>CATPAS010000014.1 GCA_955652075.1 uncultured Gaiellaceae bacterium
AGTTGCGGGTTCAACGCCCCGGTTTCGACGAGGGTGGGGAGGGAGGATAGCGGAAATGGCCCGCATTCCGGGCCTCTACCGCCGCGGTAACGTGTGGTGGTGCAAAGCACCCCACGGGAGGAACTGATGGCCAAGGTATTTCAACGCGTCTGGCGAGCCGGCCCGCGCAAGGTGAAGCGCGTCGCCTGGGGCTACACGGTGCAGATCGACGGCAAGCAAGAACGGCGGTTTCGCGAGGAGTGGACGAAGGAGAATGCTGAGAAGGCGCTTGCGGCCTGTCAGCTCGGCTTGGCGCCGGCGCAAAGCGCCCAGACTGGAGTTGACCCGGTTTCGTGGACACCCCATCGTTGGGGAAGAGAGGAGCGTCCACGATGCCGAAGAGCCATCGGCCGTACGCGCCTGAGTTCCGGCAGCGGATCATTGAACTGGTGCGGAAGGGACGGACGCCGGAGGAACTGGCGCACCAGTTCGAGCCCTCGGCACAGGCCATTCGGAACTGGGTGCGGCAAGCAGCGGTCGACGCCGGCCAGCGCCCGGACGGCCTGACCACGGAGGAGCGCGACGAACTACGCCGTCTTCGGCGGGAAGTGCGACAGCTCCGGGAAGAGCGAGCGATCCTCTCAAAAGCCGCGGCCTGGTTTGCACGGGAGACCAATTCGATCCCGTCCAAGGATTCGAGTTCGTGACGGCACACCAGGCCGTCCATCGCGTCGCCACCATGTGCCGGGTGCTGGGTGTCTCCCCCAGCGGATACTACGCGTGGCGTCACCGGCCGCTGTCGGCCCGGAAGCGTGCCGATGTCGAGCTCGCGGCGAAGATCCAGGTCATCCACCGGGAGTCACGGGGAACGTATGGCGCGCCGCGGATCCATGCTGAGCTCGTCGCTGCCGATGTCCACATCGGCCGCAAACGAGTCGCGCGTCTGATGCGCGGTGCGGGGGTCCGGGGCGTGAGTCGTCGGAAGTTCACCACGACGGTGCGCGGCGCGGGGGCGCGGCCAGCGCCGGATCTCGTCGAGCGGCGGTTCACCGCCCCGGGCCCCGACCGACTCTGGGTGGCGGACATCACGTACGTGCCGACCTGGGCCGGCTTCCTCTTTCTCGCCGTGGTCCTCGATGCGTGGAGTCGGCGCATCATCGGCTGGGCGATGGACACCCATCTCCGTACGAACCTCGTCTTGGCGGCCTTGGACATGGCCCTGACCCAGCGCCGCCCGACGGAGGTCATTCATCATTCCGACCAGGGCTGCCAGTACACATCGGTGGCCTTCGGCAACCGCTGTCGGGACGCCGGCGTTCGGCTCTCGATGGGTAGCGTCGGCGACGCCTACGACAACGCGATGTGCGAGAGCTTCTTCGCGACGCTCGAGTGCGAGCTGCTGGATCGCGAACGCTTCCGCACCCAGGGCGACGCCCGGCTCGCCGTGTTCGACTTCATCGAAGGCTGGTACAACCCACGGCGTCGGCATTCCTCGCTCGATTACCTGTCGCCCATGATTTTCGAGCGGGCGCATCGGACCGACGATCGCACAGTGCCCTCAGGATCGACGATCGACCCAGGGGGTGCTATCTCGGTACCCCCCTCGGTGCTGGTGCCGTGACGATCTCGAAAGCAGTTCACCCTCCACCGAACCGGGGCAACTCCAGAGCAGAAGCTCGACGGCCTGTTCGAGCCGGAAGTGGGCCGGCAGATGGAGGTTCTGGACTGGATTGCCATCGTCCACGTTCTGGGGCATCCAGAAGGCTGTTCAGGAAAGAGTGATATCTTTCGGGTCGTCGAACACACCGTCGCGAGGTCACGTCATGATGGCTCACTCGAGTCGATTCGCAAGTTCGCTCGCCCTCGTTCTCGCGCTGGTCGCCGGAGCGCTCGTCGCCCCCGCCCTCGCCGCCCCTGAGGGGCAGATGACGTGGGCGGTCCACATCTCGCTCGCCCCGACGTGGTTCGATCCCGCCGAGACGCCCGGCATCATCACGCCGTTCATGATCCTGTACGCCCTGCACGACGCGCTGGTGAAACCGATGCCGGGCCACCCGATGGCGCCGAGTCTGGCCGAGTCCTGGAGCGCCTCGCCCGACAGCCTCGTCTACGAGTTCGTGCTCCGCAAAGGATTGCGGTTTCACAACGGCGAACCGGTAACCGCGGAGGACGTCAAGTTCTCCTTCGAGCGCTACCGCGGGACGGCGGCCGCGACCTTCAAGGCCCGCATCGCCGCGGTGGAGATCGTCGACGCCCAACGCGTCCGCTTCCGCTTCAAGCAACCGTGGCCGGACTTCATGACCTTCTACGGGACGCCCGCGACCGGCGCGGGCTGGATCGTCCCCAAGAGGTACGTCGAGAAAGTGGGCGAGGACGGCTTCAAGAAGCATCCGATCGGGGCCGGGCCCTACCGGTTCGTCTTCTTCAATCCTGGGGTCGAGCTCGTACTGGAAGCCTACGAGCAGTACTGGCGCAAAGTCCCGACCCTCAGGCGCCTGGTCTTCAAGTCCGTGCCGGACGAGGCGACGC
>CATPAS010000015.1 GCA_955652075.1 uncultured Gaiellaceae bacterium
CTACGGTCGGCGTCGCAAGGCGACGCCTCTGCGCGTGGGAGAAGGCGCTCGTCTGATTCAGTGGGGACTGCAGCGCTGACGGGTGTGGAGGTCGTCGACCTCGCGTCGACGTCTCTGCGCGAGCTCAACCGGCGACTGCACGAGCGCGCGGATGGTGCGACGAGCTGGCGCATCCTCAACCCGAACGGGGCTCACGCAGTCGCCTGCGGGCTCGACTCGGAGATCGACGTCGAGATTCAGGGTCATGTCGGCTACTACTGCGCCGGCATGAATAAGCTCGCGACCGTGCACGTGCACGGAAACGCGGGCCCCGGGCTGGCGGAGAACCTGATGTCCGGCGCCGTGATCGTCGATGGGAGCGCGAGCCAGTCGGCCGGCGCCAGCGGCCACGGCGGGCTGCTGGCGGTGCACGGCGATGCCTCGGCTCGATGCGGCATCTCGATGAAGGGCATCGACATCGTCGTGCGGGGCTCGGTCGGCCACCTGAGCGCGTTCATGGCCCAGACCGGCCGCCTCGTCGTCTGCGGCGATGCGGGCGAGGCGCTGGGCGATTCGATCTACGAGGCGCGGCTCTACGTGCGCGGCCAGGTCGCCGGCCTTGGCGCGGACTGCATCGAGAAGGAGTTGCGCGACGAGCACGTCGCCGAGCTGTCCGACCTGCTCGCACGGGCCGGCGTGGACGGCGTCGATGCGCGGGAGTTCCGCCGGTACGGCTCTGCGCGGCAGCTCTACAACTTCAAGGTCGACAACGCGGCGGCCTATTGATGTCCAACGGCGCCTGGCACCCTGGTCTGCGCGAGTCGTACCTCTACGACCGCAACGTCATCGCCGAGATCCAGCGAGCTTCGCGCGAAGGGATCTACGACATTCGCGGCTTCGGCGCGAAGCGGCGGCTGCCCCACTTCGACGACCTCCTCTTCCTCGGTGCCAGCGTGTCGCGCTACCCGCTCGAGGGTTACCGCGAGCGCTGTGGCACCGACGTCGTGCTGGGTACCCGCTTCGCAAAGAAGCCGCTCGAGCTGAAGATCCCCGTCACGATCGCCGGGATGAGCTTCGGCGCGCTCTCCGCCCCGGCGAAGGAGGCGCTCGGGCGCGGCGCCAGCGAGGTGGGGACTGCGACCACCACGGGCGACGGCGGGATGACCGAGGAGGAGCGCAGCCACTCGACAACGCTCGTGTACCAGGTGCTGCCTTCGCGCTACGGCCTGAACCCAGACGACCTCCGGCGTGGGGACGCGATCGAGATCGTGGTCGGCCAGGGCGCGAAGCCGGGCGGGGGCGGGATGCTGCTCGGCTACAAGATCTCCGACCGCGTCGCAGCGATGCGCGCCCTCCCGAAGGGGATCGACCAGCGCAGCGCGTGCCGGCATCCGGACTGGACGGGACCGGACGACCTCGAGATCAAGATCCACGAGCTGCGCGAGATCACCGACTGGGAGAAACCGATCTTCGTCAAGATCGGCGCGACGCGCACGTACTACGACGTGCAGTTAGCCGTCAAGGCGGGGGCCGACGTCATCGTCGTGGACGGCATGCAAGGGGGAACCGCCGCGACGCAGGACGTCTTCATCGAGCACGTCGGCATACCGACGCTACCTGCGACCCGTCTCGCCGTGACCGCCCTCCAGGAGCTGGACATGCACCGGAAGGTCCAGCTGATCATCTCCGGCGGCATCCGAACCGGCGCCGACGTCGCAAAGGCGCTCGCGCTCGGCGCCGACGCCGTCTCGATCGGGACGGCCGCGTTGATCTCTCTGGGCGACAACAGCCCCGAGTACGAGGACGAGTACCGGAAGATCGGCAGCGCGTCGGGCTTCTACGACGACTGGCAGGCCGGCCGCGATCCGGCCGGGATCTCGACGCAGGACGACAAGCTCTCGGCGCGTCTCGACCCCGTGCTCGGTGGGCGCCGGATCGCGAACTACCTGCGGGTCCTCACGCTCGAGGCCCAGACGCTCGCCCGAGCTTGCGGCAAGTCGCATGTTCACAACCTCGAGCCCGAGGATCTCGTCGCGCTGACGGTCGAGGCCGCGGCGATGGCGCGCGTGCCGCTGGCAGGCACAGACTGGATCCCGGGACGCTACTCGGCGTAGCGCGAAAGATGTCGTTCCTCCTCCCCTGCCCCAATTGCGGCCCGCGCGACGTGAACGAGTTCGCCTATGCAGGGGAAGTGACGCAGCGGCCCGGTGGGCCGCCTTCGCAACGAGAGCTGTCCGCGTACGTCTACTTCCGGCGCAACGTCGCCGGCGTGCAGCGAGAGTGGTGGTACCACCGCTTCGGGTGCGAGCTGTGGTTTCTCGCCGACCGTGACACGCGCACGAACGAAGTGCTGCACACGGAATCGCCGCAGGTCTCGGCCGAGACGCCGGCCGCTACGTGAGACTTCCGGAACAGCCGAACGAGCGGATCGACCGCTCGCGGCCTGTGAGGTTCTTCTTCGACGGCCGCACCGTCGAGGGGTTCGAGGGCGACACGATCGGCTCTGCACTGTTCGCGTCGGGGCGGCGCGTGTTCTCGCGCAGCTTCAAGTACCACCGCCGCCGCGGGCTGCTCTGCTGCTCCGGCGGGTGTCCGAACTGCATGATGCGGGTGGACGGCGTGCCGAACGTCCGCGTCTGCACGGAGCCGGTGCGCGAGGGCGCAGAGGTGCGCGCGCAGAACGTGCTGGGCTCGCTCGAGCGCGACCTGCTCGCCGCCGTCGACCACTTCGGTGGCCCGTTCACCCCGGTCGGCTTCTACTACCGCACGATGATCCGCCCGCGGAGCCTCTGGCCCCTGTACGAGACCTTCCTCCGTCACGTCGCGGGGCTCGGGCGGCTGGACAAGCATGCGGGCCGCTCGCGCCGGTTCGACACCGAGCATCGCCGGGCGGAGGTGCTCGTGATCGGCGGCGGCCGCTCTGGGCGTGAGGCGGCCCGCTCGGCCGCAGCCGCGGGCCGGCAGGTGGTGCTCGTCGACGAGCGCCCCGCCCCCGGTGCGAACGGCGAGTTCGAGGTGCTCGCCCCAGCGCGAGCGATCGGGATCTACGAGGGCGGGCTCGTCCCCGTCGATGCCGGCAGTGTCCTCTACCGCTTCCGCGCAGAGCGGATCGTCGTAGCAACGGGAGCGCTCGAGCAACCGCTGGTGTTTCCCGGCAACGACCTCGTCGGCGTCCACCTGCCGCAGGCGGTGCGGAGACTCGTCGACGAGTGGTCGTTGAAGCCGGGCGAACGGGCGGTGATCGTGTCCGCCGACGAGCGCGGGCTCGAGGTCGCCGATCAGCTCGAGCGAGCCGGCACGAGTGTTGTCGAGAGCATCGACCTCCGGTCCTCTCCGCCGCGCCGGCTCGCGGCGCGCGGGCGCCGCGGCCGGCTGAGCAGCGTGGTCGTCGACGGCCGCGAGCTCGACTGCGACCTGCTAGTGATGTCGGGCGGCCGCCAGCCGGCGTACTCGCTCCTCGCTCAGGCCGGGGCGCGGATCGAGTACGACGCGGACCGCGGGATCTTCGTGCCCTCCGACCTGCCGCCGAACGTCGAAGCGGTCGGGTCCGCCGCGGGGGAGCAAGAGCCCGCGGCGGTGCCTGCCGCCAGTTTCGACTCCGCGGAGGGGGCGGACCGCTGCTTCGTCTGTATCTGCGAGGACGTCTCCGAGAAGGATGTCAAGCGTGCGATGGCCGAAGGCTTCGACTCGATCGAGCTCGGCAAGCGCTACACGACCGTGACGATGGGCCCGTGCC
>CATPAS010000016.1 GCA_955652075.1 uncultured Gaiellaceae bacterium
ACCTAAGCAAGACTGCGCGTATTCGCCCACCGGACTGAGCGCGTCCGTTTCAATCGAGCCTCCTGAATTCAGCTTGACCTGAGGGTAGACGTTGCCGGTTGAAAACGCCACGATTCTCGCGTTGGCGTAACGCTCCGCGCAGAGTGCGGGCGAGCAAGGGGGTGGCTGTCTTTGGCTCGACTGTCGAGCACGTGCTGAAAAGAGCGCCCTGCCGCGTGATGGTCATCGGAACGCCTCAGGCAGCACGGCCCGGGCAGGACACGGCCACCTAGAACCACTTCGTCTCGGTTAGGTTCGCGTCGATAGCCTCCGCGGTCCGTGCGGGCCTACCTCCGCAGCCTGAATCCGCAGCTGCCGCGGGACGTCTGGATCCTGCAGGCGGGCGGGCTCGCGAACATGTTCGGGAACGGGGTTATCGGGCCGTTCCTCATCATCTATCTGCACAACGTGCGCGGCATCTCGCTTGGCGTCGCGGGTCTCGTCGTCGCGTCCAACTCCGCCGCCGGGCTCGTGTCAGGATTCGTCGGGGGCGCGCTCTCCGACCGGCTCGGACCGCGGAGAGTTCTGAGTGGCGCCCTGATCGTGATGGCCGTCGCATTCGCTCTCTTCCCGCTCATTCGCAACCCGTGGCAGGCCTTTGCCCTGAACGCGCTCGTCGGACTCGGCAGCGGATCCTTCTGGCCGAGCCAGTCCACCCTCCTGAGCTCGCTCACACCGCGGGACCGGCGACATACCGCCTTCGCGCAGCAACGGATGACGATGAACCTCGGCATCGCACTCGGCGGTCTGGTCGCCGGCGCAATTGCACGCACGGCCCACCCCAGCACCTTCACGTTCCTCTTCCTGCTCAACGCCGCGACGTTTCTCGTCTTCGTGGCGGTGCTGCGGCTCGTCCCCGCACCGCGCCACGTCGAGGCGCACCACGAGCCCGGCCGCTACGCCGACGTGCTCCGCAATCGCGTCTTTCTTCGCTTCATCGTCCTCAACGTCATCTTCATCGGAGCGGGGATCGCGGTGATGAGTGAGCTCCTCCCGCCGTTCGCGAAGAACACCGCGCACGTGAGCGAGCCCGCGATCGGGGTGCTCTGGTTCGTCTTCGCGGGAGGCGTCGCGCTCGGGCAGCTGCCCATCGTGAAGCTCGTCGAGGGCAAGCGCCGCCTGCGGGGGCTCGCGCTCATGGGAGTGGTCTGGGCCGGAACGTTCCTTGCAGTGCTCGTCGGCGGCACCGGGTTCACGGGAACTCAGGCGGCCGTCGTCTTCGGCATCGCGGTCGCGGTGTTCGCCCTCGGCGAATGCCTGCACGGCGCAATCTATGCGCCACTCGTCGTGGATCTGGCGGAACCGCGGCTGCTCGGCCGCTACATGGCGTTCTCCAGCTTCTCCTGGCAGCTCGGCTGGCTGATCGGCCCCGCGGCCGGAGGCTTCGTCCTTCAGGCCGAGCCGCGGGCGCTCTGGCCGGCGGCGGCGGCGATCTGCCTGCTGGCGTCGGTGTATGCGCTGTCGCTCGAGCGACGGATCCCTCCACACCTCCATGTCACTCCGCACGTTGACTCCTTCGCAGGCGTCCGGGGTACCATGGCCAACATGGCGCCAACGACCGCCGAACCACTCAGTACCGATGCCCAACCTGCCACGCATCCGGCGGACGAGGCCTCGCGGATTCGCAGAGGCGGTCGCCCCGCGCGCGGAACCACGCGTCGCTGAGCTCAGCGCAAACGGCCTCACCTGGATCCATCTCGACCCGCCCGTCGATCCCGAGACGGTCAACGCGCTGCGCGAGCGTTTCGGCTGGCACCCACTCGACGTCGAGGACGTCCTGTCGAAGCGCCAGCGGCCGAAGGTCGACGACTACGTCGATGACGGCTACCTCTTCGGCGTCCTCCACTTCCCCGCGTACGACAAGAACGTCCAGCGCCTGAACGCCGGCGAGCTCGACTTCTTCCTCGGGCCTGACTATCTGGTCACGATCTCGAACGTCGAGCTGCTCCCGGTCACGCGGCTCTTCAACCGCGTCCAGGAGGACGAGCGCTTCCGCGAGCAGCTCTTCAGCAAGGGATCGGGCCGCCTCCTCTACGAGGTGCTGGACGATCTCTTCGACTACTGCTTCCCGATCCTCGACAAGATCGCCTACAAGCTCGACTCGATCGAGGACGACATCGAGGATCGCCGCTCCGAGGAGATCGTCACCGACATCTCCAAGGTGAAGCAGGAGATCATCTCCTACCGCAAGATCATCAAGCCGCAGCGCCCGGCGCTGCGATTGCTCGAGCGGCACATCGAGCGTTTCCTCCCCGAGGAGCTCGAGCTCTACTTCGACGACCTCGTGGACGCGTCCGAGCGCATCTGGGACCTGCTGGACAACTACAAGGAAGTCGTGGAAGCGCTCGAGAGCACGAACGAGTCGGTGATCTCACATCGCCAGAACGACGTCTTGCGGATTCTGACGGTGTTCTCGGTGATCCTGCTCCCACTCACGCTGATCTCGGGGATCTTCGGCATGAACGTCGCCTTCCCCGGGGAGGGAACGCGCCTGGCCTTCTGGATCGTCGCGGGCCTGATGGTCGCCGTGATCGTCGGGATGATCGGCTTCTTCAAGCTCAAGCGCTGGCTCTGAACAGGACCGGGAGCCGCTAGCTCCCCGGCAGACCTCTAGCAGGACTCGGGACCGAGTAACCGAAGTCGTGAGTGGCACGTTCCACTCCCGACATGCTCACTCTCCAGGCGATCCTCCTCACCTCCTCCCTGCTCATGGTCCTGGCAATGGTCGGGTCGATGATGTTCCTCGCCACGCTGCGCGCCCGGATCGAGCCGGAAGCCGTCCCGGTCGAATCCGTGGATCAGCCGCTCTAGACTCGGCCGCGTGAAGCACCTATGGGCGCCCTGGCGCCTCGAGTACATCAAGTCGGCCGACGACGAGCCCGGCTGCGTCTTCTGCGCGGCCGTGACGGGCGACGACGAAGAACGACTCGTGATCCATCGCGGCCGACGTGCGATCGCGCTGCTGAACAAGTACCCGTACTCGTCCGGCCACTTCATGGTCGCGCCGATACGGCACATCGGCGAGTACGACGAGCTCGCCGAGGATGAAGTGCTGGAGCTCCACCGGCTGGCGTCCGCCGGCATGGGCGCGCTGGCTCAGCTGTACGCGCCGCAGGGTTACAACCTCGGCTGGAATCTGGGACGCATCGCCGGTGCCGGCGTGGTCGACCACGTCCATCTGCACGTCGTGCCTCGCTGGGCCGGTGACACGAACTTCATGCCGGTGCTCGCAGAGGTGAAGGTGCTGCCGGAGCACCTGGCGGAGACACGCCGCCGGCTCGCGGAGGCCTGGCCCGAAGGCCTCTACAACTAGGCGGCCACACCCGCGCCGTACTTGGCGCGGAGATACGCGAGGTAGGGCTTCCCGTCGATCCTGCTTCCGGTCGCCCGCTCGAGCGTTTCCTGCGGCGAGAACTTCCTGCCGTGCGCATGGACATGCTTGCCGAGCCAGCCGCGCAACGCGGCGAACTCACCGCGCTCGATCTGATCTTCGAGATCTCGAACGTCCTCGAGCGCCTTCTCCCAGATCTGCACCGACATGACACTCCCGAGCAGGTAGGTCGCGAAGTACCCGATCAGCCCGGTGGCCCAGTGGGTGTCCTGGAGGACCCCGTGCGCGTCGTCGGGAACGTCCACTCCGAGGTACTCGTGCATCCTCTCGTTCCAGGTCTGCGGGAGGTCTCGGAGCTCGACGCGCCCGTTGATGATGTCCTGCTCGAGCTCGAAGCGCAGGATGATGTGCATCCCGTATGTCACCTCGTCTGCCTTGATCCTGATCAGCGACGGCTTGACGCGGTTGATGCCGGCGACGAAGCGGTCGAGCTCCACTCCGCTCAGCTGTTCGGGGAAAGTCTCCTGTACGCGCGCGTAGAAGAAGCGCCAGAACTGCGGGCTGCGTCCGACAAGGTTCTCCCACAGCCTGCTCTGGGATTCGTGAATGCCGAGCGAGCACGCGCTGCCGATCGGGAGCCGTTCGAGGTTCCGCGGGAGCTGGTGCGAATACAGCCCGTGTCCGTACTCGTGCATGGTGGAGAAGAACGACTTAATCGTCGCGG
The DNA here is from genome assembly GCA_955652075.1 of uncultured Gaiellaceae bacterium. GTDB lineage: Bacteria > Actinomycetota > Thermoleophilia > Gaiellales > Gaiellaceae > 3-1-20CM-4-69-9. The sequence continues at coordinate 4,095 of CATPAS010000016.1, forward strand.
GGTCGTACTGCGTCGTGATGCGGACGTCGTCCACTCCTGCGCCTGATGCGAACGGGTGCTCGGTGGGATCGAGCCGCCACGTGTCCGGTCGAAAGCCGAAGAGCCTGACCACGTCCCTCGCGAGCTGCTCCTGGCGCTCGACCGGGAAGTTGCCGCGAAGGAACGAGTCGTCCACCTCCGTGTCGCGTAGCTCGGCGATCAGCCGGACGAGCTCGGCCCTGAGCTCGTCGAAGATCTCCCGCACCTCCGCAGTGGTCGTGTACGGCTCGAAGTCGTCGAGCAGGATGTCGTACGGCTCCTCCACCCCGTCGAAGCACGCGACGTAGCGTCGCCGCAGGTCGACGTTCCGCTCGAGTGCCGGCAGAAAGAGCTCGAAGTTCGACTCGGCCCTCGCTTTGACCCACACGGGACGAGCCTGGGCAGCGGCACGCGTCATCTCCGCACGGAGGTCCGTGGGCACGCGGACAGCCTTCTCGTAGTCACGCCGTGCGACTCGAATCAGGGCCGCGTCATCCGAGTCCGGGTCGAGCGACTCCTCGAGGGGATGCAACTCGCCGAGCAGCCGGCCGGTTTCCTCTGCGATCAGCAACTCGTGTGCGACCCGCCGCAGTGTCGCGAGGTGATCGGCGCGGTGATCGGACCCAGCCGGCGGCATCATCGTCTGCTGGTCCCATGAGAGCACCCGGCTGATCCGCTCGAGATCGCTGATCTTGCCGAGCCGTTCCTTGAGCTGCTCCAGAGGCTTACTCACGGTCGGGCACGTTATCGAGGCGGCTCAGCAATTCGTTGAAGGAGTGCTCGAGCCGTCGGAGCCGCTCCTCGATCGCAGCGACGCGGTCGTCGACGTGAGGCGGAACCTCCTCGGAGTTAGGATCGGCGGCCTCCTGGGTCTCGCCGCCGAGGAGTTGAGTCCAGCGCTCCTCCTTCTGGCCCGGCCGCCGCTCGAGGCGCTCGACCAGCTCTCGCTGCCCCAGCTCGTCGAGTGTCCGCGCGACGTCGGCGACCGACTCGAATCGGTGGAGCCGCTCGCTCCGCTGCTTGAGCTCGCCGAGCGTCTGCGGGCCGCGCAGCATGAGCACGCCGAGCAGCGACAGCTGAGCGGCGGAGAGGCCGAGCGCTTCGTCGAGCAGATGTCGGTACTTCAGGGCGCGGCTGCTCGCGCCGCTCGCGAACCGCGTCCAACCGCGGCTTGACATGCGGTCGAGCGCCGCCGTGATCTCGCGCTCTTCGTATACGACCACGGGATCGCGGTTCGTCGCCTGGTTGCACGCGAGACGGAGCGCGTTCAGCGAGAGCGGGTAGGCATCCGGCGTCGTCCGCTG
>CATPAS010000017.1 GCA_955652075.1 uncultured Gaiellaceae bacterium
CGGCGGCATCTCGATCGTGAACCCGAACCCCCGCCAGAAGTTCGCCTATCCGATCTGCACGTTCACCTACGTGATCGTCCCGAAGCAGACACCGAAGGCGGCCGAGCTCAAGCAGTTCATTCGCTGGGCGCTCACCAAGGGTCAGGGGGACGGGCCAAAGCTGCTCTTCTCTCCGCTGCCGACGGTGGTCCTCAAAGCGTCGCTCAAGACGCTCCCGCTGATTCACACGTAATTGGAGAAGGGTGCTACGGGGCGGGGAACCTGCAGACGATCTGCAGCCCTCGCCCCGGTCCACCCGTTGCCTCGACCTCCCCTCCGGCCGAGACGACGACGTGCTTGACGATCGCGAGTCCGAGTCCGGTACCCCGAGACGCACGAGCCTGATCGCTGCGGTAGAAGCGCTCGAAGAGCCGGGGCAGCTCCTCTTCCTCGACGCCGCGTCCGTCGTCGCTGACCTCGAGGACACCGGCGCGCGCGGCCAGTGTCAGCGTCGAGCCTGGGCCCGCGTACCTGATCGAGTTCTGGACGAGGTTCTCGACGACGGTCTGCAGCATCCGGCGCCGGAGCGGCAGCTCGACGTCCGGCGCCGCGTCGATCAGGATCTCGACGTCGGCCCGCTCCGCGCTGTCCGCGAGCCGGGCCTGGACCTCTTGCAACACGGGCAGCACCTCGGTGCCGCCGAGCGCGACGACCTCCCGGCCGCTCTCCAGCTCGGAGAGGAAGAGCACGTCGTTCACGAGCTCGGTCATCTGCTCGACCTGCTCCCGAGCCTGGGCAAGGAGCTCGTCGCGATCAGCCCCCGGAAGGGCAGCCGTCTCCAGCAAGGCGAGCAGCCGCGCGAGCGGCGTCCTCAGCTCGTGGGAGACGGCGGCCGTGAATCCGACCCGGAGCTCCTGGTATGCCCTCGCGTCCTCCATGATTCAGGTCGAGTATGGCCAAAGTCCTGATCGTCGAAGACGACGCAGTCATCGCCGAAGGCATGGCACGCCATCTGGCGTCCGCGGGCTTCGACCCCGTCGTGGTCGGCAAGGGAGAGCAAGGGCTCGCCCGGCTTCGCTTCGAGCATCCCGATGTCGTCGTGCTCGACCTGATGCTTCCGGAACGTGACGGCTGGAGCGTGATCGAGGCTGCGCGCGCGGAGGGCATCTCGACGCCGATCGTGGTGGTCTCCGCGCGCGGCACCGAGCACGATCGCGTTCATGCCCTCGACCTCGGTGCCGACGACTACCTGGTCAAGCCGTTCTCGATGAAGGAGCTGGTGGCTCGCGTGCGAGCGGCCTCGAGACGGGCGACGCGCAGGGACGAGGCGCCGCGCGGCGAGGCGATCGACATCGAGGAACTCCGCATCGACCCGCGTGAGGTACAGGCGTTCGTGGACGGAGAGAGCGCCGAGCTGACCCCGACCGAGTTCCGGCTCCTGTACCAGCTTGCACTCGAACGCGGGCGCGTCGTCACGCGCGACGAACTGCTGCAAAAGATCTGGGGTCGCCGGGAGACCCACCGCGACCGAACTGTCGACGTCTTCGTCCGGCGCCTGCGGGACAAGATCGACAGGCGAGCCTCGCAGCACACGTTCATCCAGACGCGCTACGGGGTCGGTTACAGACTGGAGCCTGAGGCAAAGAACCCGGCCTGAGGCGAGAGCCAAGGGTACGTCACGAGTCTTTCGGCACGAGCGTCGCAACTGTTCGGCGGCCGTCCACCTCGTAGGTGACGTCCACGTTCTCGTGCTTGCGGTACGTGCCCGCGATCCCGAGCAGCATCGAGAGCCACCGGACCGGGCCCAGGCGGCCCTCCTGCGGCAGGGTGCGGCGGAAGACGAGCTCGTCGCCGAGCCGGTCGAACTCGCGTCCCGGCTCCTGCAGGACCCCGTTCACGTAGACCTGGTAACGATCGCCGATCCCAGGCGGCAGCTTCACGCGCGACCCACCTTCCACGTCTCATAGGATGCCACCCGTTGGCGCGAGAAGCTTGCAGCTGCCGCGGGGGAGAGCGTTCGAGCGCGGCTCGGCACCTTCGGCGTAACTCGGACGCCTAGCGTGCCGGTGAGGCGCAACACCCTCGTCCTCGTACTTGCTCTCGGCGCCGCGCTGGCGCTGGCGACCGTCGCCTACGCAGGCAACGGCGGCTTCGCGCCGCTCCCGCCGCATTCGCCGAACGCGAAGCGGATCAGTGACTCGTACATCTGGATCTCGATCTTCACGGGCGCGATCTTCGTGCTCGTCGAGAGCGTGCTGATCATCTTCGTCGTCAAGTACCGGCGGCGCGGACGCCCACGCACGGCCGAGGGGCCGCAGATCCACGGCGCCACCCGGCTGGAGCTGATCTGGACAGCGATTCCCGTTCTGATCCTGGCGGTGATCGCCGCGTTCATCTTCTACAAGCTCCCGGGAATCCAGAACGTGCCGAACGCGAAGGCCGAGGGCGGCCCGCTCGTCATTCACGTTGACGCGCATCAGTTCTACTGGCAGTTCACCTATCCGAACGGGCAGATCTCGATCGACGAGCTGCACGCCCCCGTCAATCGAACGGTGCGCGTCGAGATCACCTCGCAGGACGTCGACCACAGCTGGTGGGTTCCGGAGCTCGGCGGCAAGTTCGACGCCATCCCCGGCCGCATGACGCACACGTGGTTCAAGGCCGATCGAGTCGGGACGTACCGCGGCCAGTGCGGGGAGTTTTGTGGTGTCTTCCACGCGGCGATGAAGGCCGTGGTCGACGTGCAGTCGCAAGCCGAGTACGACGCCTGGCTCGCGTCCGCCGCGAGCGACCTCGGGCGCGGCGAGTGGCAAGGCTCGTGCGCGAAGTGCCACGGCCTCCAGGGACAGGGCGGCTTCGGGCCGAAGATCTCGAGCAACGCTCTGCTGACCCAGCGCCAGGGACTCGAGCAGCTGATCCGGCAGGGCCGGAAGGAAATGCCGCCGGTCGCGCAAGGCTGGTCGGACGAGCAGGTGCGAGCCCTGCTGGCCTACCTGAAGCAGAGCGTCTACAAGGGAGCCACGAGTGGCGGCTAGCACCACCGTCGAGCCGTACCGGCCGGACTGGCGTCAGGGGCGCGTCATGAGCTGGGTCACGACTACCGACCACAAGCGGATCGGGATCCTCTACATCTGCACGTCGCTCGTCTTCTTCGCAGCGGGAGGGATCCTCGCGCTGCTGATGCGCGCGCAGCTCGCGCAGGCGAACGAGCACTTCATCACCAAGCAGAGCTACAACGAGCTCTTCACCATCCACGGCACGAC
>CATPAS010000018.1 GCA_955652075.1 uncultured Gaiellaceae bacterium
CGATGCGCGGGATCGGGTCAGGCCTTCGGTTCGATTGGTGTCCGTCCCTCGGGCTGGGCGCGCTACCGACCGACCAGGCATGGCCCGGCGATGCGTACGTGGACTACGTCGGATCGGACGTCTACGACCAGGCCTGGGGAGCGGGCGGCGCGACGATTCCCAACGCCGCCGAGCGCTGGAACTATCTGCTCACCCAACCGTACGGTCTCAACTGGCTGGCCGAGTTTGCCGCGGCGCACGGAAAGTCGATCACTCTGCCGGAGTGGGGTCTGATCACGCGGCCTGACGGCCACGGCGGTGGCGACAACCCATACTTCATCGCGCAGATGCACCGCTGGATCCTCAGCCACAGCGTCGCCTATGCAATCTACTTCCAGTTTGACACCGGCGAAGGCGCGTCTCGCCTGACCGCGGGAGCTTTCCCCAGCGCCACCAAGGTCTTTCTCCGCCTCTTCGGGGCAGGCGGCTAGCTGGGGGCTCCAACGGCGAGAGCCGGCCGAAGCGGCCCCCCCATCCTCCCTTGGTTACAGCGCGCCTGATGGACGCGCTCTCGCTCGTGCCTGTTAGAGGTTGGACGTCACGCTGTCGATCGCGCCGGAGATGGACGTCGAGAGCAAGCCGAGTGCGACGACAATGCCGATCGCGATCACTGCCAGAACGACGCCGTACTCGGCCATCGTCTGCCCCTCCTCCACCTCGAAGCGAGCGCGGAGGTAACTGATCAGATCAGTGAACTTCACGTTTATTCACCCCCTTTCGGCAACTCGAGCGCGTGAAGCGCGCGGGAGTGGGCGTGAATCGAATCGAGGTTCTGCGGATGACTGATCGGCACTCTGGGTAGGCCCCTTCTCTCTGCAGGCGCGGGCGCCGCTCACTCTTCAGGCGCGCCGCTCGCCTCTTTGGTCAATCTCGTCATAGCCTCGGCGGACAGCGTCGCTATCCCCCGCGCGAGTGATTTGCCGCAAGGGCAGCGCATTTAGCGGCCTGTACGGGAAGGACGACCACGTAGGAAAGCGGGTTCTCGCTAGGCTCCGGGGCATCGAGGACTACACGAACAAATACAAGGGGGAGCAGGTCGAGGTCGCACTCTTCGGCGGCGAATACCAGGAAGGTGTCCTGACCGCCTACTGCTACGTGGAGGACGTCGCCCACATTGAGTTGAACGGACACATCCTCGTTCCGCTCCAGAACATCGCCTCGCTCCACTGTTCGAGTCGCTGCGACGCGCCCGACGACGACTGGCCTCCACGCGGGCTCGAGCAGGAAGACGGCAACTAGGCCGCCGCTCTTTGGGCGGTCGGCTTCTCATCGTTCGCAACGTCCTCAAGGCGTGGGCTTTGCTGCTCGGCGCCTGTGCAGTGCTCGGCTTGGTCGGTTGGGCGCTCGGCGGCTACCGCCTGCTCTCGATCTTCGTCTTCTGCGGCGTGCTGCTGGCAGGTGCGCTCTACTGGTACGCGGACCGGGTCGCTATCGGGCTCGTCGGCGCGCGAGAGCTCCCGGTCGGCGAAGGGCCCGGGCTCCACTCCACGATCGAGCGGCTCGCGGCTCGCGCCGGCGTTGCGAAGCCGCGGTTGTACCTGATCGACGACGGACTGCCGCGCGCGCTCGCCGCCGGCCGCGGGCCGCGGGGCTCTCTCATCGCTGTCAGCTCAGGGCTTCTGTCAGCCGCGTCCCCGGCGGAGCTCGAGGCGGTGCTGGCCCACGAGCTTGCGCACGTGCGGCATCGCGACGTCGTGGTGCAGACGTCCGTCGTCGTGCTTGCCGCCACGCTGCTCGAGCTGAGCAGGGTCGGCGGCTGGTTCCAGCGCGTCCTGCTCTGGTTCCTCGGGCCGCTTGCCTCAGCTTTCGTGCACCTTCTTCTCTCGCCGAAGCGCGAGTTCCTCGCGGACCGAGCCGCCGCCGCAATCTGCGACTCCCCACATCCGCTGGCCGACGCGTTGGTTCGGCTCGACCAGGCTGCCGAGCTCGTCTCGTTCAGCGGCAGTCCGGCCACCGAGCCGCTCTACACGATCAACCCGTTTCTCGAGCTGGGCCTGGCTGCGCTGTTCGTGACGCATCCCCCCGTGGGCGAGCGCGTCCGCCGGCTGCGTGAGCTCGATCCCGACTGGCGTGAGAAGCTCCGCGCCGCATGAGCCTGGCGATCCAACAGTCCGAATACGAGGAGCGGCTGGCCGGGCTCGCCGAGCATCTGCTCGACCGCAACCTCAGCGGGGCAGTGCTGTTCGATCCCTACTACGTCCTCTACTACGCAGGCTTTGCGTTCGCGCCCACCGAGCGCCCGATCGCGTTCGTCCTGAGCGCCGAGGGTGCGGGCGGGATGCTCGTGCCCCGGCTCGAGCGCGAGCACGCACAGGCGAATGCGAGCGTCGACCATGTGGCGGACTACCCGGAGTACCCGTCGGAGACGCACCCCATGGAATCCCTCCGCGGTCTACTCGAAGAGATGGGCGTCAGGGGATCCCTCGGCGCGGACCAGGACGGGTATCCCTGGGTGCTGGGCTACCGCGGTCCGTCCTTGACAGAGCTGACCGGCGCGCCGCCCGAAAGGATCGCCGCGTTCGTCGAGGACCAGATGGCGGTGAAGAGCCCTGCGGAGATCGCGCTGATTCGCGAGAGCTCCAAGTGGGGCAATCTCGCGCACGTTCTGCTGCAGCGTTACACGCGACCCGGGTTGAGCGAGAGCGAGGTGTCCCGGCGCGCGAGCACAGAGGCTTCGCTCGCGATGCTCGACGCGATCGGCTCGATCTATCGAGCGCAGAGCTTCTTCTTCGACGGGGCGAGTGCAGGCTACCGGGGACAGATCGGACGGAACGCCGCGATCCCACACGCGCTCGCGAACAACATCGTCTTCCAGGAGGGCGACGTGCTCGTCACCGGTGCGACCGCGCCCGTGTGGGGCTACCTCTCCGAGCTCGAGCGAACAATGGTGATCGGGCCGCCTTCGCCGGAGCAGCGACGGATGTTCGACCACATGGTCGCGCTGCAGGACACCGCGTTCGAGTCGATCAAGCCCGGAGCGCGCTGCTCCGACGTCGATCGGGCGGTGCGCGCGTACTACGACAAGCACGATCTCTGGGAGTACTGGAAGCACCATGTCGGCCACTGCATCGGGCTCCGCTATCACGAGGGCCCGTTCCTCGACATCGGGGACGACACAGAGATCAAGCCGGGAATGGTCTTCACGGTCGAGCCGGGCCTCTACGCGGCGGGCCTGGGCGGGTTCCGGCACTCCGACAC
>CATPAS010000019.1 GCA_955652075.1 uncultured Gaiellaceae bacterium
CCGCCGGGATCGCCGAACAGCCCGATGATCCAGGGGGCAACCACGATGAAGAGCGCCGTCAGCGCGGACAGTCCGAGCAGGACGAGCCAGAAGAGGCTGGACGCGACGCGCCACGCGCGTCGCTTGTCCCCTCTCTCCTGCAGTTCGGTGAAAACGGGGACGAAGGCGGACGAGAGCGCCGCGTCTGCCACCAGGGCGCGAACGAGATTCGGCACCTGGAACGCGACGGTGAAGGCGTTGATCTTGCCGGCGGCGCCGAAGTAGTACGCGGCAACGACTTCTCGGACGAGGCCGAGAATCCGGGAGAGGCCGGTGGCGAGCGAGAAGATCGCCGTCGACCTCGCGAGCCGGCGGCCCGATTTCTCGTCCACGCGCCGAGTATAGGTAGGGGACTGAACGGCGCTGCCTTGCGGCCTGGCGGCTTGCGGGCGGCCTTTGGTACCATCTCCGCGCCCGCGAACTGCGGGCCTTTTAACGCGATGCCGAACATCCAGCAACAGAAGAAGCGCGTTCGCACGGCCGCCAAGCAGCGGCTCGAGAACCTGCGCTACCAGTCGACCGCGAAGACCCTGGCGAAGCGGCTCGCAGCTGCAGTGGAGGCCGGCGACAAGGACCTGGTCGAGGCAGAGCACCGCGAGCTGGTCCGCTGGCTCGACCGCGCGGCAGCCCGGGGCGCGCTGCACCGCAACACCGCGGCACGCCGCAAGGCGCAGGCCGCCCGCCTCGTTTCAGCCGGAAAGGGCTAGCTCGCGATCGCGGCCTCGCGGGGCCGCGTGATGTCGATCAGCGCACGCTCGAGCTCGAGATCGACGGCAAGACGCGAACCGCCCTTGACGGCGTGGTCGAGCGCTGCCAAACGCACGACCGCCTCTCGAAGCTCATCCGGGCCGTAGTTGCGCGCCTGCGCATAGAGCTTCTCGACGTAGAACGGATGCCGCTTCATGCGGGCGGCGGCCTCGCGCGCGCTCAAGCCCTCTTCGGCCAGGAGCTGGCATTCCCTGACTCGACCGACGTGACTGACGAGGAGCCCGATGAGCGACGGCACCGTGCGAGACACCGGATCTCCGGAGCGCTCGAGCAATGTCTGGCACGCCGTCAGCGCTGCGGCGAGGTCACGCCTGCCCCACGCATCCGTGAGGTCGTAGCCGGGCACCTCCGCACACCCCGCCGCGAGCTCCTCGACCTCGTGAACGCCGACGGAGTCACCACCCGCCCAGGTCGCGATCTTGTCGACCTCGGACGCGAGCTCCTCCGGATCCTCGCCGACGATCTCGACGAGCAGCCGAACCGCTTCCACATCGACGGTCACGCCGCGCTCGGCGAACTGCTTCGTCACCCATTCGGGCACGCGGCGCTTCGGAACGTCGTAGACGAGCACGTCCCCTGCCTTCGCGCAGGCCTTGCCGAGCGGGGAGTCCTTCTTGAGCTCCTCAGCCACGAGCGCGAGCACGGTGTCGGGAGCAGGGCTCCCCAGGTAGGCGGCCACTGCCTTCACGTCCGGGGCCTTCCAGCGTTCGACTTCCTCGACGACGACGAGCCGGCGGCCGCCGCCGAGCAAGCCCATCGAGTTGCATGCGGCGACCGCATCCTCCCCACCGGACTCGCTCGCGGACAGAAGCTCGACACCCTCCTCGCCGATGCGGTCGCGTAGCCGGCGGAGCGCGCGCTGGATCTTCGGACGGTCACCACCGGTGATCAGGTAGACGGGCTTCAGCTCTGTCGCCATCGCGGATGACAAGCATAGGCGGCTGCGAGGAGGACGCCCGCGAGCAGGAGGAGCAGAGCGCGCGTCGACCTGATCTGCGCGATCGGCAGGCCGCCCACGAGCTGTGCGACGGCGACGAGATAAGCCGCACACCAGCCGTTCAGCCACGCGAGCGCGGCGGCTGCGCTCGAGGAGAACGGGGCGATTGCGGCCGCGCCGAGCGCGAGCCCGAGGAGCGGCGCCACCACCGGCGCCGCGAGCGCGTTCGCGGGCACGGTCAGCAACTGGACCGAGTGGAACTGGAGCCAGGCGATCGGCGCGGTCGCCAGCCCGCAGGCGGCGGAGATCGCCACGACAAGGCGGAGCGATCGCCCGAGCGGGTACCCCTCGAGGAAGCCCACGAAGCGCGGAACGAGCAGGAAGATCGCGAGCACCGCAGCGAACGAGAACTGGAAGCCGGCGTCGAGGAGGGTGTACGGATTCCACGCGAGCAGGACGATCCCACCCAGGAGCAAGAGGTGCCACCGATCCGCCGCGCGGGCGGTGAGCCAGGCGAGGGAGCCGAGCACGCCCGCGACGCCCGCCCGGATCACCGAGGGCTGCGCGCCGACCGCGAGCACGTAGCCGCAGATCGCCGCCAACGCACCGAGTTGACCGAACACGCGCGGCACGCCGAGGAGCCACGCGAGCAGCAACGCGCTGCCGGCGACGAGCGCCACGTTCTGCCCTGAGACGGCCAACAGGTGGTAGAGCCCGGATGCGCGGAAACGACGTCGTACCTCGTCCGACAGCCCGCTGTCCTCCCCGAGGACGACGCCCTCCAGCACGGCGGCTCGAGACCCGGTCAGCCCCAGTGCGACGGAGCTCTGCAGCTGTCGGCGCAAGGCATCGGCGACGCCGCCGAGACCGCCGCGCCGGGCGACGATCCGCCAGCGGTCGACGAGCAGTACGACATGCATTCCGTGACGCCGGAGCCACGTCCGTTCGTCGAACCCGTTCTTCGGTCCGCGAGGGGCAGTCACGCGGACGAGCGCGTCCAGAATGGCACCCTGTGGCGGCGCTCGCCCGAGCGGAAGCTTGAGTTGCACGGGCTCGCGAAGCCGTCGCCCGGCGAACCGCGTGACGACAGCCGGCGCGCGGACGTCGTATTTGCCGCGGCGCGCGGGACCGGTGACGGTTAGACGCGCGCGAGCAGCGGTATCGACACGCGCTGCGAGCGGGCTGCGATCGAGAGCATCGAGACGCTCACTGCCCCACCACCAGCCCGCAACCGCGAGCGTGCAGACGAGCAGGACGAGACGGCGCTGTTCGCGCGAGACCAGGGAAGCCGCGCCGAGGAGCGCTGCCGGGATGAAGGCAAGCGCGGTCGGCACGCGCACGAGGTTCGCGGCCGCGAGGCCCAGGCAGAGCGAGCCGGCGAGCAGTTGCGACGCGTGCCGGAGCAGCCGCTCGTTCACGGCGCGACGAGCCCGCGGAGCTGCTCCAGTCGTGCGGGGCCGATTCCGACGATGGCATCGAGCTCGTCGACCGAGCCGAAAGCACCGTGCTGATGCCGGTAGTCGAGGATTTTCTGCGCGGTGACCGGCCCGACTCCGGGCAACGCGTCGAGTTGCTCGAGCGTGGCGCTGTTCAGATGCACCGGACCTGCAGCGACGGCCCCACCGGGCCCGGCGGCCGCAGGATTTGCGAGCCCGCGCCGCGGCACGACGATCTGCTCGCCGTCGGCGATCCGCGCAGCGAGGTTGAGCAACTCGATCTGCGCCTTCGGCGTCGGTCCGCCCGCGCGTCTGACGGCGTCTGCGACGCGCGAACCCTCCTTCAGCCGGTAGAGCCCGGGCCGCCGCACGGCGCCGACCACATTGACGAACAACGTGGTCGCGGAAGCGTGGCCTGCCGGCGCCGCGACCCGTACAGGCGGCGGGACGGCCGGCGTCGCAGGATGCAACAACAGCTTGCCGGCAACGACGAGCACCAGGAGCACCACCACGCCCGAAACCACCACGCGTCGCCGGTCGAGAGTGATCTCGGGCATCTGGCCAATCGTGGCGACAACGCTGTCACGCGTCCGTGACGGCTCGGTGTCGAGAGTGCGC
>CATPAS010000020.1 GCA_955652075.1 uncultured Gaiellaceae bacterium
AGGCGGCACAGCGTTCCTTCAGCTTCGACGTGCTACAACGCTTTGGCTACACGGACGAAGAGTGGCGGCTCGACGAGACGCCGCACCCCTTCATGACCACCCCGGGCCACCGCGACATTCGGCTCACCACGCACTTCCGCCCGGACGACCTCAGCTCGCTCTTCGGGACCATGCACGAGTTCGGGCACGGGGTCTACGAGTGGGGCGTCGACGACTCACTCGCGAGGACGCCGCTCGCCTCCGGTGTGTCGCTCGGGCTGCACGAGTCTCAGAGCAGGACCTGGGAGAACCTCGTCGGGCGAAGCCGCTCGTTCTGGCGTTACTTCTATCCGCGGCTGCAGCAGACCTTCCCGGCAGAGCTGGGCTCCGTCGACGACGAGGCGTTCTACCGCGCTGTGAACAAGGTGCAGCCGTCGCTGATCCGCATCGACGCAGATGAGGTGACGTACAACATGCACATCATCCTGCGCTTCGAACTGGAGCAGGACCTGATCGATGGGCGTCTCACGGTTTCAGAGCTCCCGCAAGCGTGGAACGCGCGGATGCACGAGTATCTCGGGGTCGACGTCCCCGACGATGCGCACGGCGTGCTCCAGGACATGCACTGGGCGGCCGGCGGATTCGGGTACTTCCCGACCTACGCGCTCGGGAACGTGATCTCGGTGCAGATCTGGGAGCGGGCGAAGGAAGACCTGGGCGACCTCGACGAGCGCTTCGAGCAGGGTGAGTTCGGCGAGCTGCGCGAGTGGCTACGCGAGCACCTCTACCGGCTAGGACGCAAGTTCACGCCGCAGGAGACGATCGAGCGCGTCACCGGAAGTCCCATCGACGCGAAACCGTACGTGCGTTACCTGCGCGAGAAGCTCGCTCCCCAGGCGGTTTGACGGTCGCAACGGAATCCCGGTCCGGCATCGACCCGGAGCCGTATCTGAAGTACCTCCGCGCGAAGTTCGCGTGAGGATCTGCGTCATCGGTGTGGGCGCGATCGGCAGCCTCTTTGCCGCGCATCTCTCGAAGGTCGCGGACGTGCTCGTGCTCACGCGGCGTGAAGAGCATGCGCGGGAGCTGAACGACCGCGGGCTCAAAGTCAGCGGCGGGCATGACTTCACGGCGCGCGTGACCGCGGCGTCCGATCCCCGCGAGCTGCCGGACTTCGACGTGGGGATCATCGCGACGAAGGCGACCGGCCTCGAAGCGGCGGCCGAGTCCCTGTCCGGGCGATTCGCGGGCGCGACGATGATGACCGTCCAGAACGGCCTCGGTGCGGAGGAGGTGGTGCAGCGTCACGGGGACTGGCCGCTCATCTCGGCGGTGACGTTCATGAGCGGAACGAAGCACTCCGACACGCACGTCGAATACATCCTCGACACGCCGACGTGGCTCGGCCCGTATGGGGACACGCAGTACGAGCGCGTGCGCGAGCTTGCACAACTCCTGGTCGACTCGGGGCTCCAGGCTGAGGCTCTGCCCGACCTGCGCCCAGCACAGTGGGCGAAGCTCATCTTCAATGCGACCGTGAACGGTGTCGCTGCTCTGACCGGCCTTCCGCACGATGCGCACTTCGCGGCGGAGAGCAGCGAGTCGGATCTGGGCCGTCTTGTCCACGCCCTTGTCGACGAGGGCAAGATCGTTGCCGCGGCTGCGGGCGTCGAGCTGCACGACGATCCCTGGGAGATGAACGTCCTTGCGACCAAGCGTGGAAGCGCGCACTACCCGTCGATGCTCGAGGACGTCGAGGCGCGCCGGCCGACCGAGGTGGCCTTGATCAACGGCGCGCTCGTTCGGGAGGCGGAACGTCACGGGGTGGACGCGCCTCTTCAAACCGCCCTGTACCGGCTCGTCGCGGCCAGAGAGGCGTCGTACTCGTGAGGGTGTGTGTCGTCGGCTGCGGAGCGGTCGGCTCGCTCTTTGCCGCGAACCTCGCCGGGCTCGAAGACGTCGAGGTCTGGGCCTACGACCTCTTCGAGGCGCACGTCGAGGCGATCAACCGCGATGGGCTCCGACTCAGCGGTGCAGGCGATGTGCTGGGACGACTGACTGCGACGTCGGACCCTGCCGAGCTTCCGGCCTGCGACTTCGGCATCGTGGCGACGAAGGCGATGCACACCGAGGCAGCGGTCAAGGCGACGGCGGCCGCGTTCGCGGGCGGATGCGTCGCGACCGTCCAGAACGGCCTGGGCAACGAGGAAGCGATTGCAAAACATGCCGAGCGGGTGATTCGGGGCACGACCTTCCCCGCCGGGAAGCTGCTCGAGCCCGGCCACGTCCAGTGGGACGTCAAGGGCGACACGACGCTCGGGCCGTTCGAGCCGCGGCCTGCTCCTTTCGAGGAGGTGGAGCGCCTCGCGGAGGCGTGCACCCGGGCCGGAATGCCGACGACGGCCGTGCGAGACGCACGCGGCCCGCAGTGGCGAAAGGTGATTTTCAACGCCGCCACGAATCCCGTCGGCGCGCTCACGCGCCTGACGCACGGGCGCGTCTGCGAGGACCCCGAGCTGCGGCGGTTCGTCAGCGGCCTCGTGGACGAGGGCAAGGCCGTCGCGGCCGCGCAGGGGATCAAGCTCGATGCGGACCCGGAGGACCTGATCGACCATGCGGCGAAGCCGGAGGTCGCCTACGACCACAAGGCGTCGATGCTCCAGGACGTCGAGGCGCGCCGCCCGACCGAGATCGACTACCTGAACGGCGGCATCGTCCGCTTCGGCAGGGAGCACGGCGTCCCGACTCCGCTGAACCGCGCGGTCTGGTCGCTCGTGAAAGGGTTGGAGGAGTCATGGTGAGTCGCGAGGAGATCGATCGCCGCTATCGACTTGTCCGTGAGGCGATGGCCGAGCAGCACCTGGACGCCGTGCTCGTCTGCGGCTCCGAATACACCGGCTTCGAGGGCGCCGTCACCTACATGTCCGGCTTCGTGATCGTCCACCGTTACGCCTACGTCCTGCTGCCGCGCGAGGGCGACCCCACAATCATCTTCCCGGCCGAGGCGCGCTACGTCGGGGAGCACGGGAACTCGTGGATCGAAGACGAGGTGTTCGTGGAGCGGCCAGGCAAGTACATCGGCGACCGGCTGGCCGCGCAGCGCGTCGGCGTGTACGGGCTCGACTACGTGATGGCGGTCCGGGACTTCGAGGTCACGCACCTACGCGTGGAGTTCGTGCCGTTCGACGTCGAGTTCGACCTCGCGCGAGCGGTCAAGAGCGCCGAGGAGATCGAATCCGTCCGCGACTCGGTGCGCATCAACACGGAGGGCTTCTGGGCATTCCTCGAGGCGTACCGGCCGGGCAAATCGGTGACGGAAGCGCTTGCTCCAGCTGAGCGGCTCTTCGTGGAGGCGGGCTGCGGGCGGCTGACGATGAACATGGTGCTGATCGGGCCCGAGTTCGCGATGGCCCGCAAGCATACGATCGTCGGAGACTTCTGCATCCCCTCGCTCGAGATCGCCGGACCGGGTGGCCACTGGGTCGAGGTTTCGCGCGCACTCGGGAAGCCGAATGCTGAAGTGAGCCGCATGCTGGCGGCGTACGAGGAGTACTTCGAGGCGGCCAAGCCGGCTCTCCGTCCCGGCGCGACGGCTCACGACGTCCACCGCGCGGTCTCGAAAGGCTTCACCGACCGTGGCTACCGCCTCGGCCACGTGACGGGGCACTCGATCGGCATGACGATGATCGAGCATCCGAAGATCGGCGAAGGCGTAGAGACGGAGCTCCGGGAGAACATGGTCTTCTCGATGCATCCACACGTCATTGCGGACAACGGCGTCGACTGTCTCTACATGCAGGACACGTGGCTCGTCACCGCCGACGGCGGCGAGCCGCTCGCGGGACTGCCGATGCGGATTTTCGAGTCAGGCGACGCGAGGATCTAGGCAAGCCGGTCGACGAGCTGCGCATTCTTCTGCTGCGCAGCTGCAACGCGGATTTCCAACCGTCGGCTGTAGAGATGTAGGCCTCCGATGTAAAGCAGAGGCAGCAACGAGAGGCTCACACCCACAAGGTCATGCGTGACGAGCGCAATGG
>CATPAS010000021.1 GCA_955652075.1 uncultured Gaiellaceae bacterium
ACACGCGGTCGAGCTCGGTGGGATGACCGACCGACTCGTGGACCTGCAACGCAACTTGGTCAGCGTCGACCACGACGGTCATCACGCCGCTCGGGCACTCGTCGGCGCGCACGAGCGCGGCCGCCTGCTCGGCGACGCGTGCCGCCTGGCCGGTGAGGTCGAGCCCTTCGACGTATTCCCAGCCGTTCTGGCAGCTCGAGCCGACCTGCGCGCTTGGATAGCTCCGCATCTGGAAGACGCCGTTGCGCGCGGCGGCGCACTCGATCCCCGCGCCGCACTCGATCAGCTCCTGCTCGACTTCCGTTCCCTCCGAGGTGAGCAAGAGCTTGTGCTCGCGCTGCGCACGCACCATCGCCTGGCGGACGAGGATGTCCGGGCCGGCCATCGCTTCGTCCGCTTCGAGGCATTGCGCCACCTTCTCCGCGAGGGGAACCTCGAATGGGTCTCGTTCGACCGGCGTGCGGTGAGTGCCGCTTGCAGGAGCCACTGGGGCGAGTTGTCTCAAGTGTCTGCCCGGAGCCGCCCGCGCGAAGGCGCAGGCTCGGAGCGCAGCCTCGCGGGCACCGTCTGCGGAAAGCCGGCGGTCGCACGCGAATCCCCAGGCGCCGCTCAGCAGCACCCGCACGCCGATGCCGTCACTCTCGGAGTCGGCGAGGCGCTCGACGCGACCGTTTTTCGTCGCGACGAACTGGTTCCTCTTCATCACGACGCGTGCGTCTGCGTACTCGGCTCCAGCCCCGGTCGCCGCATCGACCGCGGCTGCACACAGATCGCGCACGCGCGGCACTCTAGTCACCACTTGATATATTCCCATATGGGGATATGATTGACCCGTGGCCAGAGCAGCAACGACAGCTGATGCTTTCAACGCCGTGGCCGAGCCCCGGCGGCGACAGATCCTCGACGTCCTGGCGGGCGGAGAACGCCCCGTGAACGACCTGGTGCGCCTGCTCGGGCTGGCCCAGCCACAGGTCTCCAAGCACCTGCGCGTCCTCCGCGAAGTCGGAGCGGTGGACGTGCGTGGCGACGGACGGCAGCGGCTCTATCGGCTGAACGGCTACGCGCTCAAGCCCATCCACGACTGGGTGAAGGACTACGAGCGCTCCTGGTCGGAGCGGTTCGACCAGCTGGACGTCGTGCTGGAGGAACTCAAACAAAAGGAGGAAGGAGATGGCAGTGACGAGTAGCGGGACCGCGACGGTAACGCTCCCCACGGATCGGCAGATCCTCATCACGCGGGAGTTCGCCGCGCCCAAGCACCTGGTGTACAAAGCGTGGACCACGCCCGAGCTGGTCAAGCGCTGGTGGCACGCGAACCGCGGCGAGGTGACGCTCGCCGAGATCGACCTGCGAGTCGGTGGCATGTGGCGGTACGTAAGTGCGACGCCCGATGGCTTCGAGATCGGCTTCCACGGCGAGTACCGCCAGATCGTCCCCAATGAACGGCTCGTTTCGACCGAGGTCTACGAGGGCATCCCCGACGCGGAAGAGCACGCAGCGGTGAACATCCTCACGCTCACCGAGCTGGACGGGCGGACGACCCTCACTGTCCTCGTGGAGCACCCGACGAAGGAAGGCCGGGACGCACACATCAACTCCGGGATGGAAGGCGGCATGCAGGACGCGATGGACCTCCTCGAGGAGGTCGCGATCTCGCTTCGCTGAGCAGCAACGACACCGCGGCTACAATGCGCCGGCTCTCAGGCGCTGGTGGCGGAATTGGTAGACGCGCTAGGTTGAGGGCCTAGTGGCCTTAAAAGGCCGTGGAGGTTCAAGTCCTCTCCAGCGCACTTGGCCGCGAGGCCGGGTTTTGCCCGGCCTCGCCGGTACCAGCGGAGCCTCCGATTGACATCGTCCGGAGGAGTCTCTACCCTGATCACGAACACACGTTCGCTCGGTCAACTAACCCCTGGAGGCGGAGATGCTGACGGGACGACAGCAGGAGATCTGGGACTTCCTCGTCGACTACGTCGACACACACGGCTACCCGCCCACGGTGCGGGAGATCGGTGAGGCAGTTGGGCTGGCCTCGCCTTCGACCGTGCACGCCCACCTCGCCAACCTCGAGCGGGCCGGATTGCTCAAGCGCGATCCGACGAAGCCTCGCGCCCTCGAGCTCGTCGGCCGCGAGCGCCACGATGCGCCTGCGGGCACGCTCGAGAAGCTGCCGCTCGTCGGACAGATAGCGGCCGGCGGGCCCCTGCTCGCCGAGCAGAACGTCGAGGATCACCTCGCCGTCCCCGAGACGCTGCACGGTGACTTCCTCCTGCGGGTGAAGGGCGACTCGATGATCGATGCCGGCATCCTCGACGGCGACCTCGTGGTCGTTCAGCGGGCACAGGAAGCGCGCAACGGCGAGATCGTCGTGGCTCTCGCCGGCGACGACGAGTCGGCCGACGAGGCCACCGTCAAGCGTTTCTTCCGCGAGAACGGGCGCGTGCGGCTCCAGCCCGAGAACGATGCCCTCGAGCCGATCTACGCACAGCACGTTCAGATCCTGGGCCGCGTCACCGGGGTGTTCCGTTCGCTGTGAGCTCCGTCGCTCCCCTCCACCGCACTCTCGAGCAGGAGCTGCAGGCGCTGCTTCGCGGCGCCAGCATGGAGTGCCTCGTCTGCGGCGAGTTCGTGCTGCACGCCGGCGGGATGGTCACCTGCCCGGAGTGCAATTCGTGCCTGCGGGCGGAGCTCGGATCGGCAGAGACGCAGCTACAATCCGAGACGCAGGCCGGGTGACCGCGGGTCTTTCGAGGCTCGAGGAAAGTCCGGACACCACAGGGCAGGACGCTGGGGCGACCCAGGCGGCGAAAGCCGACGGAAAGTGGCACAGAAAGGAGACCGCCTGCAGCGATTCTCCGGAGACGCTGAAGGTAAGGGTGAAAAGGTGGGGTAAGAGCCCACCAGCGTCGTGGCGACACGGCGGCTAGCCAAACCCCGTCCGGTGCAAGGCAAACAGGTCCCGCCATCAGGCGGCCCGCCGAGGGACCGGGTTGCTGCATAGAGGGATGGTCACCACAAACAGAATCCGGCTTACGGGCCTGCTGAAGAGAAGCCCGCTTAGGCGGGCTTCTCTATGCGCGCTGGTGGTCGTTGCCAACGCCGCCGCGGCTCCGCCGAGCGTGAACGCGCCGATCCCGAAAGATCCCGCGCCACTCGCTCGCACGCTCGTTCAGACGACGGCGGATCTTGAACGTGCGATCGCCAACTGGGTCCCGAGAACCGCGCCCGCGCCGCAGGCCGTAGCTCTGCTGGCTCTCTACCAGCAACGCGTCTACAGAGTGCTCGCGGGTGACTCGCGTCTCGTGACGCGCACGCTCGCTTTGGTGCCGCAAGATCTGGCGAAGGTCAGCCGAGATCTTCTCGCTGCTCAGCACGAGCTGTATCGACTCACTCCTCCGATCGGCGTCCGCCAGATCAAGGTCGGCCGCCCACGCCCGGCGCCGGAGCTGCTGGGCTACTACCGCGAGGCGCAGCGCACGTTCAAGGTGCCGTGGAACGTGCTCGCAGCCGTAAACTTCGTCGAGACGAAGTTCGGCAAGCTGCGCAGCGCGAGCGCCGCCGGCGCCCAGGGCCCGATGCAATTCATGCCCGCGACCTGGCGCCGATACGGCCGCGGCGGCGATGTCCAAGACGCACACGATGCGATCCTCGGCGCGGCCAACTACCTCCACGCTTCGGGTGCACCGCAGGATCTGCGAAACGCATTGCACCACTACAACCCGTCAGGCGCGTACGTCGATGCTGTTCTTCGCTACGCGCGGCGCATCGGCGCCGATCGAACGATGTTCTATGCGCTGTACAGCTGGCAGGTCTTCGTCAAGACTCCGCGCGGCGATCGTCGCGTCACGGGGCCGGGTCTTCCGTGAGAGAGGTGACCTCCTCGACGGCCGGCTACCTGCGACGGCTCCAGATCCGCAACTCGCCGACGTGCTCGAACCCGAGCCGCCGGTACAGCTTTTCTCCTTCCGGGCTGGGAGCGAGGACAGACGGCAGTCCGCTGTCGACCAGCATTGCGGCGCGCGTGAGCGCAGTGCCGTACCCGCGCCGCCTCGCTGATGCGATCGTCGTGACGCCGAAGATGCCGACGGCTTCGTCGGTGCGGTAGCTCATCGCGGCGCCGACGGGCCTGCCCGCGACTCTCCCAAGCCAAAGGACCATGCGCGGATCGTCGAGGATCGTCGGCGGATGGAGCGTGCCCGGCTCGATCGTTGCGTCTTCGTTCTCGAATCCGCGGACACTCACAGCCTCGAGCTCTTCCACCTCCGCCGCAGTCGCGACTCGCACGATCTCGAGCTCGGCCGGCGTTTCTGCGCCGGACCGCTCCGACGAGGCGCAAAGAAACCACGGCTCGTGCCGCCGGTCGCAGAAGCCGAGGTGCCCGAGGTCGATGGTCTGCCAGGAGTCGCAGACCGCTCCAGCCGTGTCGGCCACCGCCTCTGCCGGCGTGTCTGGCCGGCGGGTGATCGCGCTGAAATAGATGTGCGGCGGCCGGTCCAGCGCGCGCCATGCGTCGGCGTCGGCCGCGGACCGAAGTCCGAGCGCCGTCAGCCACGCGGCGTGCCAGCCCGCCACGGCATCGGCGCAAAGCTTCACGGCCGAATCCATCCCCAAAGCGTAGGCCGAAGAGGATCACTCGAAAGTGGGAGGCCGATTCCGCCGTTTGCACCGAAGCTTGGTTTCTAGCGACCTTCGAAGAGGGCGGGTCAACTTGCGGCAAGGCGGAAAAGGTGCTCGAGCAACACGGGCGGCTTCTTACGGAGCCGGCACTCGCGTGGGCGTTCATCGGTCGCGCTATGAGCTCGAGCGCATCCTTGGTCGCTATGGGGCCAGCGATTTCGCCTTTGTCGAAGCGGACTCCTGCGCGTCGATCCAATTTGCAATGCACGGCCGCTACGTCCAGCTCGCCCTCCCGCTGCCCGACCCGAGCGGCGAGGCCTTCACCCACACGCCCTCCGGTCGCGCCCGCGCGATCGTTGCCCAAGAGCGCGCGTACGAGCAAGCGCTGAGGGAGCACTGGCGGGCGCTCGTGCTCGCCGTCAGGGGAAAGCTTCAGTCGGTCGAGAGCGGGATCTCCACATTCGAGGAGGAGTTCAAAGGATTCCTCGTCCCACAGTTCCACGAGCAGAAGGGCAAGCGCAGAGCACCGAAAGCCGTGAACTGGCTGCTCGGCGGCTCGCACACGATTGCGATCGGGCTCGTCGCTGCGTTCTTTGTCCCGGCCTCGGCCGTCGGCGCTTTCGCGCTGCCGCCGAGCGTCGTCGATCACCTCTCGGCTCCGTTCCGGAGCTCGGCGCCCGCCGACCAGATCGCATCGAGCGACGGTTCCCGGGCGGTCGCGTCCGCTGGCAGCGACTGGACGAGCGGCAATTCGGTTCTCGCGAGGAGCACCTTCGTCTCCGCCCGCGGCGACTCGGCCTCCCTCGGGCTGGTAGTGCCAAGCCGCGGCTCCCCTCAGCCGGGCTTGTCTCCGGCAACAACAGAGACAGCACCGGTGGCGGGCGGCAACGCTGCACCCGCTGTCCCGGCGGCGC
>CATPAS010000022.1 GCA_955652075.1 uncultured Gaiellaceae bacterium
ACGCCGAC
This sequence comes from uncultured Gaiellaceae bacterium, assembly GCA_955652075.1. Taxonomy (GTDB): domain Bacteria; phylum Actinomycetota; class Thermoleophilia; order Gaiellales; family Gaiellaceae; genus 3-1-20CM-4-69-9. The sequence goes on from CATPAS010000022.1 coordinate 9, forward strand.
CCAGCTGACCTCTTCGCCGCGGACGAAAATCTGTCCGCCGCTCGCGTCGGTGGCCTCGGCGATGACCTCCAGGATCACCGGGAGCAGGACGCGCGGATTGTGCGTCGCAGCGAGGGCATCTCCGACGAGGGCGAGCGCCTCGCGCGGATCCCGGTGGTCCGTGTGCGGCGGCCTGCGCCGGTCACGCCGGGGCGGCTCCACCGTCTTCGCTGAGCTCCGGCTGCGAAGCGTCCAGACGAGCAAGGCGAGGGTCGCGACGGTGGCCGCGATCGCCAGGGCGAGCATCGTCCCCTGGACGGCGGCGACCAAGCCGCCGACTGACGCCGGGTCGTACGGCAGACGCATGGCGTAATTCTGTCGGCTTTTAGTGGTTGCGCTCCCACACGAGGCGCAATCCCTCCAAGGTCAAGAATGGGTCGACCCGCTCGATCGTGCTCGCGTGCGGATAGATGAGCTCGGCCAGGCCGCCCGTCGCGATCGCCCGCGCGTCGACACCGAGCTCCGTGCGGATCGCGGTGACGATCCCGTCGACCTGGCCGGCGAAGCCGTACACGACGCCCGACTGCAGCGCCGCGACCGTCGTCTTGCCGATCACGCTCGGCGGCTCGACGAAGTCGACCTTGCGCAGGCGCGCCGCGCGCTCGAACAGCGCGTCCATCGAGATCTCGATCCCCGGCGCCAGCACGCCGCCGACGTACTCCCCGGCCGCGGACACGACGTCGAAATTCGTGGACGTCCCGAAGTCGACGACGATGCAGGGCGCCCCGTAGCGGTCGGTCGCGGCGACGGCGTTCGCCACCCGATCGGGGCCGACCTCGCGCGGGTCGTCGTAACGCACGGTTATCCCGGTCTTGACTCCCGGCCCGAGCTCGAGCAGCTCGGCGTCCGTGTAGCGCTCGGCGAACTCCTGGTACGACCGGGTGAGCTGCGGCACCGTGGACGCCAGGGAGATCCCCTCGACCCGCCCCAGGTCGAGGAAGCTCTTGTACTGCGCGCCCAGCTCGTCCCCACTCCGGTGACGCTCGGTGGCGATCCGCCAGTGCTCGGTCAGCTCGGCCCCGTCGAACAGCCCGAACACGGTCTGGGTGTTCCCCACGTCGACCGCCAGCAGCATGTTGGTCTAGAGGTCGTCGTCCGTGGACAGCGACTCGCCGATCTTCTCGGCCAGCGCTTCTGCGGTGAGGCTCGGCTCGTCGCCCTCGGTCCGGAGCTCCTCCACGGTCACGTCGCTCGAGGTCCAGGCCTCGGCGCGCGGGATGATCCGGGTGGGCCGGTTCTTGTCCCAGACCCACACGTCCTCCATCTTCAGGTGGAAGAACGGGTAGTTCGGCTGCGAGATCTGGGCGAGGTCGAGCTTGTTGCAGAGGTAGGTGGCGTCCGCGGTGAGGACGCAGTAGCGGAACAGGCCGAAGACGGCGGTGTATTCCTTCTTCAGCTGAAGCTCGAGCTCGGCCTCGAACTCGTCGAGCTCGTCGAGGTGACTCATGCTCCCGAGTCTAGCTTTGCTAGTAGGGCCTGGACCGAGCCCTGGCCCGGCACCTCCAGGTCGGGATCCAGCTCTGCGAGCGGCTCCAGCACGAACCGGCGCTCGTGCAGGCGGGGGTGCGGGACCTTGAGGAGCGGCTCGTCGATCGTCGCGTCGCCGTAGAGCAGGAGGTCGAGGTCGAGCGTCCGCGGGCCGTGCGGCGGGGCCGTGCTCCGGTCCCGGCCGAAGGCCCGCTCCAGCTCGAGCAGGGCGCCGAGAAGGGCACGGGCGGAGAGCTCCGTCTGGACCTCTACGGCACCGTTCAGGAACCGGGGCTGGTCGAGGTAATCGACGGGGTCGGTGTCCCTGAAGCTCGAGACCGCCTTGACCTCCACATCGGGGAGGCCGCGTAGGCGGCCGATTGCGGCCCGCAGCGTCTCCCTCCTCTCGCCCAGATTCGATCCCAGGCCGATGAACGTACGGGGCATGCCGGGAGCCTAATCGCGACTACTCTGGGAGCGCGTGGCGTCCAGGCTCCTGATCGTCCTGGCCATGTTCTTCGTGGCGACTGCTCCGGCCCGGGCCGACCTCGTGCAGCTGAACTGGGCGCACGCCGGCAAGAGCGCCCGGCTGGTCCGCGCCGCCGGCGGGACGGAGCTCGCGCCCGAGCTGCGGATCTGGCGCGTGCCCACGTATGCAGTGGCGGATCTGCGCCGGGCAGGGATCGTTCGCGTCAGCCGGCCTGAGCAGCTCTATCAGACTCTTGGCGCAACGCAGCTGCAGGCGACCGACCCGCTCGTCCCGCTCGAGTGGTGGCGGGCGGCGATCGGGTCAGACCAGGTCGAGTCGCCGGGACCAGGCAAGCCGGTGACCGTCGTCGACTCCGGCGTCGACCTGACCCATCCCGAATTCGCGACGCGGCCGAACACGACCGCACTCAACCCGCAGACGACGAGCGACGCGGACGAGGACCACGGGACGGAGGTCAGCTCGGTCCTTGCTGCGCCGAACAACGGCGTCGGGATCGTCGGGATCTACCCCGACGCGATCCTGCGCGTGTGGGATGCGAGCCCGTTTGGCTCCCTCAGCGAGGGCTCTGCGATCCAGGGGATCTACGAAGCGGCGAAGCAAGGGCCCGGCGTGATCAATCTCAGCTTCGGCGGTGTGGACGACGACCCGCTGCTCGCCGACGCGATCCGCTTTGCCTTCCACTCCGGGTCGCTCGTCGTAGCTGCCGCCGGTAACGACGGGGAAGCGGGCAACCCGCCGAAC
>CATPAS010000023.1 GCA_955652075.1 uncultured Gaiellaceae bacterium
AGACACCGACACGGCGAGCTGACTCGTTGATCGGAAGTCCGTCTTCGCGTCGAAGCTTTCGCGCGACTTCTCGCTCTCGCTCTTGTGTTTTCATCACAGACAACAGTAGCGAGCACAACAGACGGAGAGAGCGCCCGACCGGGCTCGAACCGGTGCCATGACCTTGGAAGGGTCAGGTGCTACCACTACACCACGGGCGCGTAGCCTCAGTAGCGTAGCGGCGTGGATCCGCATTCGTGGTCGCTGCATTGGGACGTGCTGCTTGCGATCGGTGTCCTCGCCGCTGCCTACTTTTGGAGCCAACGCAGGTGGCCGGCGGATGCGCGACGCAGGGTCGCCTTCGACCTCGCGGTGATCCTCCTCCTCGCCGTGTACGTGACGCCGCTGCACACGATCGCCCTCCACTACTTGCTCTCGGTTCATCTCCTTCAGAACGTGGTCACGGCCGAATGGGCACCGGGCCTCGTGGTCTTCGCCCTGGCGCCGGCTCTGGCGCGCGAGCTCGAACGCTTTGGCCCAGTGCGGTTTATGACGCACCCACTCGTCGCGCTGCCGCTATGGCTCGGCACGTATTTCCTCTGGCACGTGCCGCCGATCTACGACCGCGCACTGGAGCAATCCGGGTGGCTCCTGCACCTCGAGCACCTGACGTACTTCTTCGCGGGCGTCCTGATGTGGTGGCCCGTCGTGCAGGGCCGCTACTCCGACGGCGTCAAGGCGGCGTATCTCTTCGGCGCGTTCGTGCTCGCTGCGCCGCTCGGGCTCCTGCTCGCGCTTCTGCCGCGGCCGATCTACGACTTCTACAGGGACGCCCCGCAGCTATGGGGTCTCTCCCATCTCACCGACCAGCAGATCGCCGGCGTGACGATGGCGGTCGAGCAGGCGATCGTGTTCTTCGCCGTGTTCGCTCATTTCTTCATGCGCTTCCTGCGTACCGAACACATCGCGGGAGTCTTCAGCGGAAGCTCGAGATGAGCGCGCCGCCGCCGACTACGAGCGCGGCGGCGAGCAGCAAGCGACTCCCGATCCGCTCGGACCGGCGTAGCACCACGAGCGAGATCAGAACGGCGAAGAGCGACTCCGTCGCGACGAGTGGCGCCACGATCGTCACGCGCCCACGGGCGAAGGCGGAATAGAGACAGGCGTAGCTGATCCCGTAGACGAGACCCGACGGCACGAACGGACGCGCCGCCCCGCGGATGCGCGCGCGCGCGTTCGGCCGCGAAGCCACCACCACCAGGATTACGAGCGTCGCCGAGACGAGTGAAGCAGTCGCGGCGACGAACCCCGGCACGTCGCTCCCGCGCGCAGCCCACCGGACGAGGTTGTCGCGGAAGGAGAACAACACCGCTGCGCTGAGACTGAGGCCGATGCCAAGCGACAGAAGCCGGGTCCGCCCTCGTCCGCGTTCACGAACGAGAAGCGTTCCGCCTGCGACGACGAGCAGCGTCCCGATCACGAGCGCCACATGCAGCGGTTCGCCGAGGACGGTGACCGCGATCGTGGCCGACAGAACAGGCGAGATCCCCACGACGATCGCGGTGCGCGAGGGCCCGATCACGCCGACGGCCCGTGTGAACAGGATCTGGCTGATCCCGGGCGCGAACAGCCCGGTGACGAAGAACGGCCACGTGTCGCGCCACGACACGCCCGAGAAGTCTCCGGTCACGAGACCGAGCAGCGCGCAGATGACACCGGCGATGACGGTGGTGACGAGCGACGCCGCTTCCGCGTCGATGCCGCGGGCGAGTGCGAGACGGATCGTGACGGCGAGGGCGCCGAAAAAGAGCGCCGAGCCCGCGGCAAGGAGGACGACCAAAGTCGGGGCGGCGAGATTCGAACTCGCGACTTCTGCCTCCCAAAGGCAGCACTCTAACCAGGCTGAGCTACGCCCCGCCGTGCGCAGATTACATGTGTAGGTTCGCGCGATGGTCCAGCCACGCCCAGGGCTCGGCTACGCGATGGTCGCGATCGCCGCGACGCTGTTCGCCGTCAACGGAACGGTCTCGAAGGTAATCCTCGGCTCGGGGATCAGCTCGGGCCAACTCACCGAGGTGCGTTGCGGCGGCACGCTGATCGGGCTCGCGCTGATCGCCGTCGCGACGCGCCCGCGGTCGCTGCGAGTCCGCGCCGCCGACCTGCCGCTGCTGGTCGCCCTCGGCATCGGGCTCGCGGTGGTTCAGTGGGCCTACTTCTTCGCCATCCACCGGCTCGACATCGGAATCGCGCTGCTGATCCAGTTCATCGCGCCGATCCTCGTCGCACTGTGGGCTCGGTTCGTCTACCACGAGCCTGTCCGCCGCCGCATCTGGGCCGCGCTCGTCCTCTCGCTCACAGGGCTCACGCTCATCGTCGAGATCTGGCAGGGCGGACGTCTCAGCGGTCCGGGGGTGGCAGCGTGCGGACTGGCGGCGATCAGCTTCGCGGCGTACCTCCTGATCGCCGAGCGCGGCGTGCGCCGCCGCGATCCCATCTCCCTTTCTGCCTGGGGCGTTCTGTTCGCAACGATCTTCTGGTCGCTGCTGGCTCCCTGGTGGAGCTTCCCGGGACGGCGCGTCGACGACCACGTCTCGCTGTTGGGGAACCTCTCGTCGGCACACGTCCCCCTCTGGCTCCTCATGCTGTGGATGGTCGTTCTCGGCGGCGTCGTGCCCTTTGCCCTGATCGTCAGCGCCCTCCGCCACATCTCGGCCACCCGGGCCGGAATCACGGCAATGCTCGAGCCGGTCGTGGCCATCGTCGTGGCCTGGGCGTGGCTGGGAGAGTCCCTGGCGCCGGTCCAGCTGTCTGGGGCGGCTCTGACCCTGGTCGGTATCGGACTGGCCCAGACAGCTCGCTGAAAAAGTCGCTCTGAGCGAAATCGATCTACCCCTTTTGGGGGAGGCGCCCCCTTGAAGACGACCTCCAAACTGCCGCGAATGCCGATTAAAAAGAAGATTCTCCTAGCTTTTCTGGCAAGTTTCGCCCTCGTGGGACCAGCGGCCGGGGCTCAGGCCCGGACGCTGAGCGGCCCGGAGGCCTCGCTCCTCCAGACGATGAACTCGGTGCGGACGAGTCATGGTCTGGCCCCCCTCCGAGTGGACATTCGCCTTCTCCGCGCAGCCCGCGGTCACTCCGAGGACATGATGAATCGTCGGTACTTCGCCCACGGGTCCGTTGCGGCCCGGGCACTGGCCCAGGGTGCACGCGGCCCCGTGTTCGGCGAGGACCTCGCCTGGGCGACGGGATTGACCGCTCAGTGGGTCGTCAACGCGTGGCTCGCGAGCCCGGCGCATCGGGCCGTGATGCTCCGCCCGGGCTTCCGCCGGGTCGGGATCGGCATCTTCTTCGGCACGTTCGTCGGGCACGGCGGTGCCGGGGTCGTAACGGCCGATTTCGCAGGACGCTAGAGCCGTGGGGAGAACAAGAGCGTGGGGGGCCGCCTGGGGAGACGGCCTCTCTTACGCTCTCTCGGTGCTGACATCCGCGAGCGACACGGGAGCTACTCCGATTCCATCAACGCGCGAAGCTCCGAGAGCTTCTCGGCACGCAGCTCGTCCCGCTCGCCGCGATTGAGGCGGTTGAGCAAGCTCTGCACGAGCGGGGCCAGCTCGAGCGGGTTGAACGGCTTCGTCACGTAGTCGACGCCGCCGATGTCGAGCCCGCGGGCCCGGTCGCGAAACTCGGCCCGCGCGGTGAGGAAGATGATCGGGATGGCGACAGTCCGGTCGTCTTCGAAGAGCTGTTCCGCGACCCGCCACCCGTCGAGCCCGGGCATCATCACGTCGAGGAGGATCACGTCAGGCCTCTCGTCGCGCGCCTTGTCCACGCCGGAAGGGCCGTCCGGAGCCTCGATCACGTCCATCCCCTCCGCCTCGAGATTCACTCGGCAGAGCAGGCGAATCGGAGCCTCGTCGTCGATTACGAGAACCTTGGTCATGAGAGGATGCACCGCGCAGTCGCCGCCGCTATACCCAAACCCGCTGTCATCTATTCGCGGGCTGCCGGCAACTCGAACGAGAAGCTCGAGCCCTCCCCTTCGGTTGAGTCGACCCAGATCCGACCGCCCATCGCCGTCACCAGCTCTTTGGCGATGAAGAGGCCGAGCCCCGTGCCGGCCGCGCCGTCTCGGGCGGCGGACTCGGCCCGGTAGAACTTCCGGAAGATTCGCTCGCGCTCCGCGGCCGGTATTCCGATTCCCTCGTCTGCGACGCGCACTTCGACACGGTCGTGATTACGGCGAGCGCCAACCGTGACGGTGCCACCGCCGGGCGAGTATCGGAGCGCATTCTCCACGAGGATGTTGAAGACCTGCCGCACCTTGTCGGGATCGGCCTCGGCCGCGAGGGGCTCGTCGGGCAGGTCGATCTCGAAGCGATGGCTGTTCATGACGCCGCTCTCTTCGACGGTCTCCACCAGCTCCGACACGACGGAGCCGAGATCGATCGGACCGAGCTCGACCTGCAGGTCGCCCGCATCGAGGCGCGCGACGTTCAGAAGCTGGTCGACGATCTCTGTCAGCCGCTCCGACTCCGATGCGATGTAACCGAGGAAGATGCGCCGCTCGTCCTCGCCGAACGGAACGTCCTGTCGAAGCAGTGTCTCGGCGAAGCCGTAGATCGACGTCAGCGGCGTGCGTAGCTCGTGCGAGACGGCGGCGACGAAGTCGGACTTGACCTGCTCGACCATGCGATCGGCGGAGATGTCGCGGAAGGCGAAGATGCGGCCCGCGACAGCCCCGAGCGGATCGCGCATCACCGCCTCGCTCAGCGAGAGCCAGACCTCCTCCCCGCCGCGCGTGATCGACACGAGGCGCTGGCCCGACGGCCTCTCGGGCTCCGCGGACTCGAGCTGGCGCAGGAGGATCTGAACAGTTGTGCGGCCCAATGCCTCCTCCTGGGGCACGCCGGTGATCTCCTCGGCGGCGGAATTCCAGAGGACGACCTGGCCGTCGCGGTCGACCGCCACTATGCCGTCGGCGATGTTCGCGAGGATCGCAACGCTGCGCTCTTTCTCCAACGACACACGCGAGTAGAGCTCGGCGTTCGCCAACGCCGCGGACGTGTTTCCCGCGAGCGCAAGCAGCGCCTCGATCTCTTCGGGCCGCCACTGCCGCGGCTTGCGGGCGTAGACCGAGAGCACGCCGGCAAGCGTGCCTTCGGGACCGGAGAGGGGCACGCCGAGAAACGCGGCATAGCCACCAAGGAGGATCACATCGGCCCCG
>CATPAS010000024.1 GCA_955652075.1 uncultured Gaiellaceae bacterium
CTCCATGTCGTTCATGCGATCCGACAGCGACTCGGCGGAAAAGCCCCCGAAGACCACGGTGTGCGGCGCGCCGAGCCGCGCGCACGCGAGCATCGCGATCGGCAGCTCAGGAACCATGCCCATGTAGATTGCGACCGGCGTCCCCTTGTTCACGCCGACGTGTTTCAGTGCGTTCGCGAACCGCACGACCTCGCGTTGCAGGTCCGCGAACGTGATCGTGCGCCGTTCTTCCTCAGGCTCGCCCTCCCAGAAGTACGCGACCTTGTCGCCGTTGCCCGCCTCAACGTGCCGGTCGACGCAGTTGAAGCAGACGTTGAGCTTGCCGCCGAGGTACCACTTGGCATACGGAGGCTGCCACTCGTAGAGCTCCGAGAAGGGCTCGAACCACGTGACGCGGTTACGGCCCTCCGTCTCCCAGAATTCCTCCCAGTCGCGCTCGTAGATGTCGGGCTGGGCGTTCGCCTGGCGTGCGAACTCAGGGTCCGGCGCGTAACGACGCTCCTCCAGGAGCATCGTGTCGATCGTGTTGGTCAAGGCTCCAGTTCGTACGGGTAATCCGTGATGACTTCGTAGCCGTCCTTGGTGACGAGGACGAGGTCCTCGAGGCGCAGGCCACCGTAGCCGGATCGGTACAGCCCGGGCTCGATCGTGACGACGTCGCCCGGAACGAGGTCGTGCCCGATGCGACCCATCGACGGCAACTCGTGGACCTCGAGCCCGACGCCGTGGCCCAGGCCGTGGAAGAAGCCGTCCTCCAGCACCTCGCCGGGCTCCTTGTTGAGCTGGGTCTTGTAACCAGCGCCATGAAAGAGCTCGCAGACCCCCTCGTAGAGCTTCCGGCCGTTGACGCCCGGCTTGACGCCGGCGGTCGAGGTTTCGAGCGCCTCCTTGACGAGCCGGTGCCACTCCTTCACCTCGTCCGAGGGCTCGCCCACGACGTAGGTGCGCGTCATGTCCGCGTAACAGCCCGTCGCCTTATCCTTCGGGAAGAGGTCGAAGACGATCGGCTCGTTCGGCCCGATCTGACCGGATCCCATGTTGTGGCCGACGGCCGTCTGCGGACCGTGCGAAACGATCATGTCGCTGCCCTCGACCTCGTGGTCGGCGAAGACGTCTTCGATGACGCGCTTCAGCCGTTCGCAGGTAAGCGGCTGCCCGTCGACCTCGAGACCGGCGCCGTTCGGCTGCGCGCGCCGCAGCAACTCGCGCGACGCATCGAGCGCCGCCTCGCACGCTTTCTGCGCGTTGCGTATGCCGCGCAGCTCGGTCTCGTTCTTCGAGCGGCGGCGGTTGTCGAAGAGGTCGCGTTCGACGACAAGCTCGACACCGTTCGCGCGGAGATGATCGGCGTGGCCGACGGGAAACGTCTCGGGCACGGTTGCGTGCTCGATCCCGAGCTTGCGACAGGCTCGGACGGCCAGCTCGAGCATGACCTCCCAGCCCTGCAGGCCCCGCGAGAAGAGCTCGTCCGATCCGAGCTCCTCGAGCGGGAGGATCTCAAGGTCGGGGGCGTCCTCACGAACCCGCGGGATCTCGAGGGAGTGGAGGACCGCGATCCGGCGGTCGCCCTTCTCCGCATAGAGGAAGGGATCCGGGATCGGCACCGGTACCTCGTGGCGCAGCTCGGGCGAGCGAATCGTGTCGCCGTAGATCAGAACATCGGGCACGGGCGGATCCTAACGGCCAGGTCCCAGGGACTGTCCCTCGGTCGCGTCCCGATCAGGCTTGTCAACGAAGACAACGGGCGGCTGCATAGACTCCAAGGCGTGGACGACGCGCTGCAGCGTGCCCAGAACTTGATGACGCAGTGGGACGACGAGCTGCGCAAGGAGCTGCCCGAGGGCGCCGCTATCTTCGACGCGCACACGCATCTCGGCACCGACATCGACGGAATGGTCGGGATCTACGAGGATCTCGAGCGCGGGATGGACAAGTACGGGATCTCCCGCTGCTTCATGTTCTGCCTGGACGAGCCGGACCGGCATCCCGGGTTCCGAGCCGGCAACGATAGGACGCTCGAGTTCGGCCGGCGTTCGAACGGGAGGATGATTCCCTTCGTCCGGCTCGATCTCGCCGAGGACCCGATCGGCGAGGCGATCCGGATGCTGGACCGCGGCGCCAAGGGGATCAAGCTGCATCCCCGGGCGCAGAAGTTCCTCCTGAACGACGAGCGGCTTTCCCCGATCTTCGAGCTCGCCGCCGATCGCAACGTCCCCATCCTGATCCACGGCGGGCGGGGCCTACCGCCGATCGCCGACGACCTCGCGCGGGTCGCCGACCGTTACCGCGACGCTCAGTTGATCGTCGCCCACGCAGGCATCGCCGACCTTGCGGCGCTCGCCGACAGGCTCGGCGGGAAGGCGGGCGTCTTCTTCGACACCTCCGTCTGGAGCCCGCTCGACCTGCTCGGTCTCTACCGCCTCGTCGGGCCCGAACAGGTTGTGTACGCCTCGGACTATCCCTACGGACAGCAGCCGGCGTCGCTGCTGATCACGCTTCGCACCGCACGGCTCGCGCAGCTGAACGACGAAGAAGTCCGTGGGGTGCTCGCCGGCAACGCCAATCGCATCGCAGGCGGCGAGCCCGCGCTCGAGCCTTCGGCGCCAAAGGGTCTCGAGACGTTCCAGCAACCCATCTCGTTCGCGCGCATCCACCAGTACTTGTCGATGGCGACCCCTCTCCTCTGGACGCGGCAGCAGGATCGAATCGGCGTGCTCGGGCTGGCCCTGAACGCCTGCGACGACAGGGCGAACGGGCACCAGCAGGAGCTCGAGCAGATCAGGGAGCTCCTGAGCGTCGCGCAGGACATGTGGTTGACGCTCCCGGAAGATGGGGACGAAAGGGACCGCATGGCGCACACGCGGGCGACCTTCAGGCTCATCCACCTGGCCGACATCGTGGCGGTGACGACGCCTGCCTGAGCTGCGGATCAACGGCGAGAGGCACTCTTTCGACGCACCTGTCGGGCGATCGCTCGCGCAGGTTCTGCGCGAGGACCTGGGCTTCACAGGGACGAAAATCGCGTGCGGTGAAGGACATTGCGGCGCGTGCACCGTCCAGCTCGACGGCGTGCCGACCCTCTCCTGCATCACGCTCGTGCATACCGTCGGCGGCCGTGAGGTGACAACGATCGAAGGACTGCGCGACCATCCATTGGTCCACGCGTTCGTTCGCACGGACGCCGTGCAGTGCGGGTTCTGCACGCCTGGCCAGGTCGTCTCGGCGGCCGCGCTCGTCAAGGCGAACGCGAGCCCGTCCCAGGACGAGATCCGCCACGCGATGTCCGGGAATCTCTGCCGCTGCGGTACCTATCCGAAGATCGAGGAGGCCATCCGAACTTGGCAAGACTGATCCGCACCGAGAAGGAAGTCGAAGGACGCTATGAGGAAGTCTGGATCGTGGTCGACGAAGATGCGCTCGACCAGTGGCCGGCCGGATCTCTCACGACCGTTGGACGGAGAGTGCCCCGCGTCGACGGACTGGCGCGCGTACGCGGCGAGGCGCCCTTCACGGCCGACCTACAGCTGCCGGGGATGCTGCACACGGCTGTTCTTCGCAGCCCTTACGCACGCGCGCGGGTCACCTCTATCGACCTGGAGCCGGCGCGGAGCGCGCCGGGCGTGCGTGCGGTGATCGGACCGGCCGACCTGAACCAGCTCACCGACGAGCCGGGCTACGTCGGCCATGCAGTCGCTGCAGTCGCGGCGGACACGTTCGGCCAGGCGCAGGGCGCTGTCGAGCGGATCGCGGTCAAGTGGGAGGTGCTCGAGCCCCTGCTCGACCCGGACGAGGCGGTGCGGCAGGAGTCGTTCGTCTCGGACGTCGCCAAGTACGAGCGGGGCGACTTCGAGCGCGGGCTCGCCGAAGCAGATGCGGTCGTCGAAGCCGAGTACCGAACGCAGGTCGTCGTGCACAACTCACTCGAGACGCATCAAGCCGTCTGTCATTGGGACGACGGCGGCATCACCATCTACATCTCGACGCAGTACATCTGGGGCATCCGCGCCTCGATGGCCGATCACCTGGGCCTGCCGCCGGACAAGGTTCGCGTCATCTGCCACGCGATGGGCGGCGGTTTCGGGGCGAAGAACGGTCCCGGCGACTACACGCCGATCGCGGCCGAGCTCGCGAAGCGGACGGCGCGGCCGGTCAGGTGCGCCCTCACGCGGCGCGAGGAGAACGTGGCCGCCGGCAACCGCAACGCGACCATCCAGAGGCTGACCGCTGCAGCGACCTCTGACGGGACGCTCGTGGCGCTGGGCGGGGACTTCGTCAACGCCGTCGGCTTCTCGGGCTGGTCCGCCACGACCGAGGGCCCGATGAAGATGCTCTATGCGTGCGACAACGTGCGCACGACCCAGTACCCCGCGAAGCTCAACCTACCGCCGATGGCGCCCTTTCGCGCTCCCGGCTTCGTCGAGGGGACGTTCGCGCTCGAGTGCCTCCTCGACGAGCTCGCGGAGAAGCTCGGCATCGACCCGCTCGAGCTGCGGCGCCGTAACTACGCCGACTCCGACCGGACCGAGGACCGCCCTTTTTCGTCCAAGAACCTCGCCGAGTGTTATCGCCGCGCGGAGCCGCACTGGGCGAAGCGCGACGAGGTTCGTGCGCGCAGTGAAGGACCATGGAAGCACGGCATCGGTCTCGCGTCGCAGATCTGGTACGGAGGAGGAGGGCCGCCGTCGTACGCCTGGATCCGCGTCGGCTCCGACGGCCGCGCCCAGGTCGTCACGGCGATGCAGGACATCGGCACCGGCACGCGCACCGCGATGGCGCAGATCGCTGCAGAGGAGCTCGGGATTCCGCTCGATCACGTGCAGGTCTCGCTCGGCGACTCGGCCCGGGGACCGTTCGCATCCATCTCCGCAGGCTCGTCGACGGTGCCGTCGATGGGGCCGGCGGTACGCTCGGCCGCCGCGGACGCCAAGCGCCAGATCATCGAGATCGCGGCGCAACGGTTCCATCTCGAAGACGGGGTGCTTGATCTTCGGAACGGAGAGATCGTGTCCGCGGGCGGCGGCTCCTGGCCGCTCACGGAGATCACCGGCCTGCTCGAGAGCGGTCAGATCCTGGGTCAGGGAGCGCGCGGGCCCAATCCGGCCGGCATGCAGGTCCTGACGTTCGGCGTCCAGGTGGCGGAGATCGCCGTGGACGTCGAGACCGGAGAGGTGCGCGTCGACAAAATCGTCGCGATCCACGACGTCGGTCGCGTGATCAACGCGCTCGGCGCCGAGAGCCAGGTCGAGGGCGGGATCATCCAGGGCATCGGGCACACGCTGTCGGAGGAGCGCATCGACGATCCGTCGACGGGGTCGATCCTCACCCGCACGCTCGACTCTTACCGGATGCCCACGATCGCCGATGTCCCGGAGATCGTCACCGACCTCGTCGACATCCCGGACGAGCACCTGACGAACCTCGGCTCAAAGGGTCTCGGCGAGCCGCCGATCATCCCCGTCGCGGCCGCGATTGCAAACGCGATTCGAGACGCCACAGGCGCCGACATCCGGTCGCTGCCGATCACCAGGGAAGAGATGTTGCGCGCGCTGAGGGAGGCGGACGCGCGTGAGAAGGAGCGCCGTGGAGCTCCTGCGGCCGTCTAGCTCCGAAGAAGCGACGAGCGCGCTCGGCAACGGCTCGCGCGCTTTGGCGGGCGGCACCGAGCTCGTCCCGCTCATGCGCGACGGCCTCGTGCGCGCCGACACGCTCGTGTACATACGCGACGTCGTCCCGAGCGGAATCGACGGCACCCGAATCGGCGCGGGCACGACCCTGGCCGAGCTCGAGGTCGATCCGCAGATCCCCCAGGCGCTGCGTGAAGCGTGCACGCAGGCGGCTTCGCCGCAGCTGCGCTCGATGGGAACGATCGGCGGCAATCTTCTCCAGGCCACGCGCTGCTGGTACTGGCGGCTGGGCTTCGACTGCTGGCTGCACGGCGGCGAGAAGTGTTTTGCGAGGGACGGCGCGCACCGCGAGCACGCGATGGTCGGCAACGAGCAGTGTGCGTCCGCCCACCCGTCCGACGTCGCCGCGGCGCTGCTCGCGCTCGGCGCCACCGTGCGGACCACGCGACGCGAATTTGCGCTCGCGGAGCTCTACCGGCTGCCGACCGACGACGACCGTAACGTCACGACGCTCGCGCCCGACGAGTTGATCCTCGAGCTCGACGTTCCGACGCCGGACGCCTCCATCTACCTCAAGGCGATGGACAGGCGGAAGTGGTCGTTCCCGATCGTCGGCGTTGCCGCCGCGCGCTTCGATAGCGAGACTCGAATCGCCCTCGCCGGCGTGGCGCCGATTCCGTGGACGCTCGACTCGCCGGCCGCTCTGGAGGATGCCACGCCTCTTCCCGGCACGGCCTACAAGGTCGATATCGCCCGTACTCTCGTCCGTCGCGCGCTCGAAGGAGTAGCTGCTCCGAGCCGGTAGGATCCGGGCCTCGGATGCGGCGCCGCCTCTTCGCTCTGCTCATGGTCGCAGTGGTCTCCGGCGTCGTCGCCGGAACCGTTGCGAGCGCCGAAGGACGGCTCGAGTTAGGCCCGCGCATCCCGGCGTTGCCCAAGGTGCTGGAGGTCGCGAACGTCTGTCCCGTGCCGTCGCAGTACCGGCCCGCGTTCGC
>CATPAS010000025.1 GCA_955652075.1 uncultured Gaiellaceae bacterium
CTCGAGGCCGCCGGCGCACGCACGGGCGACGAGGTCGAAGTGGACGGCGAGTTCCTGGAAGTCCAGTGACCGGTCTGCTCGGCGGCACGTTCAACCCGCCTCACAACGGGCACCTCGCGCTCGCGCACGCAGCTCAGCAGCACTTCGGCCTCGACGATCTCGCCGTGCTCGTTGCAGAGCGGCCGGGCCACAAGGAGGTTCAGCTCGACGCCGACACACGGTTGAAGCTCGCGCGGGCCGCCTTTCCCGACTATCAGGTCGAGCCCGATCCGCATGAGCGCACGGTGGACATGCTTCGCGCGGCCCGTTGGAACGATCCGCTGTTCTTGATCGGTGCCGATCAGTTCGCGGACTTCCTCACGTGGAAGGACCCCGAAGGGGTGCTCGCCCTCTCGCGGATCGGCGTGGCGACGCGACCGGGCTATCCGCGAGCTCGTCTGGACGCGGTCCTCCAGCAGCTGTCGCGGCCGGACCGAGTCGAGCTCTTCGAGATCGAGCCGGTCCCGGTCTCATCGGGCCAGATTCGTGACCGCGTCAGCCGCGGCGACCCGGTCGACGGACTCGTGCCCCCGGGCGTGGCTGGGTTGATCGAGTCCCTCGGGCTCTACCGAAATCGTTAGAAGGGCGGCTACACTTCGACCGTATTCGGAAACGGAGCTGAAGCCACACTGACGTCTCTCGAACAAGCCCGCCGCATTGCCAGCCTGGCCCAGGACAAGCTGGCCAAGGACGTGGTGATCCTCGACATGCGGCCCGCGTGCTCCTACACGGACTACTTCGTGGTCTGCACCGGGCAGAACCCCCGCCAGACCGCAGCCATCTACGACGAGGTGCACAGCGGGATGAAGCACGACGTGCGCCTCCTGCCGAGCTCGGTGGACGGCCAGAGTGAGGCCTCGTGGATCGTCGCCGACTATCTCGACGTGGTGCTCCACATCTTCACGCCCGAAGCACGTGCCTATTATCGGCTCGAAGAGCTGTGGGGCGACGCGCCGCCCGTGGAGGTCGCGGCCGGCTAGCCGTCGGTGTGCTTGAGCACGGACTCCTGCAGTTGCGCGGCGGCGAGCGATAAGTCCCCCGAGCAGACCCGAGCATTGAGGTCGTTCTCGGTCGAGTCCACCTCGGCCGCGCGCGGGTACGGCTCGGGCCAGAGGTTCCGCGGGTCGGTCGGATGCCCGCCGAGCTCGAGGCTGATCAGGTGGTCCTCCTGATAGTCGGTGGATGAGCCGCCCACGTTGTATTCACGCATCTGTTTCTTTTTGAGCTCATTCGTGTACGAGGTCGGCGGCCGGATCGTCTTCGTCCAGCCGTGCCTGCAGATGGTGGAATTGATGTTCGCCTGCGTGACGTCGGGGTTCAGCACGCCGGGCGTGCGCGCGATGTCCGCGTGGTACGGGCCTTTCGACGAGGAGCCGTGCGGAGAAACGATCGCGATCGCGACCAAGAGCAGTGCAATCGCGACGAGTCCGGTGCGCGTCGACACGCGTTCGAGCGTGCGCAAGATCTCGTTGCTCCGCAAGGTGTCCAAACCAGACACGGCCCAGCCGATGGCGTTGCTAGCTTCGACAACATGCTTACAACAGATCAGAAGGGGGCAGTGGCGGAGACCGCGATTGTGCATGCTGCAATCAAGCTCGGAATCAACGTGTACCGGCCCGTCGCCGAAGGTGGCCGCTACGACATGATCCTCGAGGCCGGTGAACGCCTAATCCGCGTGCAGTGCAAGTGGGCGAGTCTGAGGAACAACGTCATGACAATCCGTTGCTACTCCTCTCGCCGGGCTGCTAACGGTTTCATAAACCGCGCCTACTCACGTGCTGAGATCGATGCGCTGGCGGCGTATTGTCCAGACCTCGATCGATGCTTTCTTGTACCGATCGGGAGGATTGACGGAAGGCCCACCGTGCATCTTCGCGTGGCTCCGGCCCGGAACAACCAGACTCGAGGCGTGAACCTCGCCGAGGATTTCGATTTCGCGGATACACTGAGGAGCCTCGCGGGGCCATAGCTCAGCTGGGAGAGCGCTTGCGTGGCACGCAAGAGGTCGCCGGTTCGATCCCGGCTGGCTCCACTCCTTAGGCGGGTTCGCCGAGCGCTGCGACTTCCCGCCGTTCCGCGAGGCGCTGCAGGGCACGCGCCTCGATCTGCCGTACCCGCTCGCGCGTCAGGCCCATCGTGCGGCCGATCTCCTCGAGCGACTTCGGATCTGGGTCACCGTTCATGCCGTAGCGCAGCTTGACGATCTCGCGCTCGCGCTCTGGCAACGTCTCGACCGCACTGCGGACGGCGTCCTCGGCGAGGCTGACCTGGACCTCCTCCGAAGGCTCTGCCTCGTCGTCGGCGAGGAGATCCCCGAAGCTGGCGTCCCCGGTGGCGCCGACCGGCTTGTCGAGGCTCGTGACGGCGCGCGCTGCGGCACGGACTTCCTTCACGTGCTTGAGTGAGAGCTTCGCCTTCTCGGCGACCTCCTCGTCGGTCGGTTCCCGCTCGAGCTTGGCGATAAGTGCCCGCTCCGCGCGCGACATCTTCTGTTCGCGCTCCACGATGTGGACGGGAATGCGGATCGTGCGCGACTTGTTGGCGACGCCGCGCTGCACGGCCTGTCGGATCCACCACGTCGCGTACGTCGAGAACTTGTAACCGCGGCGCCAGTCGAACTTCTCGACCGCGCGGATGAGCCCGATGATCCCTTCCTGGATCAGATCGAGCAGCGAGATGCCGTGGCCCTGATACTTCTTTGCGATCGACACGACGAGGCGCAGGTTCGAGTTGATCATCAGATCCTTCGCCTCCTTGTCGCCCCGCTCGATGCGCTTGGCGAGCTCAACTTCCTCGGAGGCCGTCAGCAGGTCGTATCGCCCTGCCTCGTTGAGGAAGAGCTGGAGCGCATCGGTCGTGGCGGTGGCCAGGTCGCCGTTCACGTAGGTGCTCCCGAGGGC
>CATPAS010000026.1 GCA_955652075.1 uncultured Gaiellaceae bacterium
AGCTTGAACGTCAGAAGCTGCTTGTATGCGCGGATCGCCACAGGTGTCTGTCGAAGCGTGTCGGCAGCCTGGGCCAGCGAGAACAGCGCCTGTTGATCGTCCGGCCTCAGCTTGACGATCTGCTGGTAGGTCGCGACGGCCTGGCTTGCCGCAGTCTGGTACTTCACCGAGGCCTGCTGCAGCTGCGTGCTCGCCTTGCCCGAGAGGGCGGCGGCGATCGGATCCTGGCCAAGGGCCTGGCCGAACTTTGCGGTGGAGGACGGCCGGAACACGGACCCCACCCCCGCGTCCTGCTGCGCGAGCGAGGCGAGCTGCGCGTCGCGGTAGTAGCGATCGGCCTGACCCAGCTCGAGCTGGCCCAGATGCTGCAGGGAGGTGACGTCCTCGGGCTTCAGCTTGGTGTACTGCGACCAGGCGGCGATCGCCTCGTCGACTCGGCCCTTGCGCTCGAGCGCGTTGGCGAGGTCCTTGTAGGCGACCGCGTTGAACGGATGCGCGCGGACTTCCTGCTGCGCCTTCGAGACGGAGGTGCCGGAGCTGCCGCTGTTGCCGAAGGCGTTGCGGATGAGCTGGCCGAGATCGAGCCCGCCGGAGCCGACGCCGAGGAACACGAACCCGCCCCCGAAGACGAGGATGAGGAACACGAACGCCCATTTCGCCTGGTTGCGCAGGCGGGGGAAGAACATCGTGTTCTCGGCTACGCGCGGGGAGCCGCCACCGGCCTTGCGGCCGGCTGGGCGAGCATGGCGCGCCTCGCGCTGTGAGCGGCGGCGGTCAGCTCTTGCCAATCCATCCCTCCCTTCTCGTAGCGCGCTTCCCCGTCCACATACGTCGCAATCACGCGGTCGGGCGATCCTCCGAACACCAAAGCCCCGGCGGGGTCCTCCCAGGGTAGATACGACGAGCCCTCAAGGGAAACGATCGCAAGGTCCGCCCGCTTGCCCTGGACGAGCGAGCCGATCTCCCCGTCAAGGCCGAGAGCGCGGGCTGAACCGAGCGTCCCGAGCTCGAGGGCCTCGCAGGCGGACAAGACATCCGGCCGAGCCGCGCGGGCCCGCGCCGACAGGACGACGCTTCTCAGCTCCTCGAAGAAGTCGAACGAGGGCGCCGAGGCCGGGCTGTCCGTGCCGACACCTACCCGCACGCCGGCCGCGCGCAGCTCCGCGAGTGGTGCGACACCGCACCCCAGCGCGGCATTCGAGCGCGGACAGTGCGCGACCCCGGTGTTCGTCGACGCCAGCAGGCCGATCTCGTCTTCGTCGAGCACGACGCAGTGCGCGGCGACGACGTTCGGTCCGAGGAGATCGTGCTCCGCGAGCAGGTGCGTGCCGGTCTTGCCGGGAGGAGCGACGAGCAGGTCCTTGTATCCGCCCCAGGCGCCTGCTCCGGTGAGCAGATACGCGACCTCGGCAGGACTCTCGGAGATGTGCGTCGCGATCGGCAGCCCGAGGTCTGCGCACGCGTCATAGAGCTCGATCGAGACCGAATAGGGAGCGTGGGGCGAGACACCGGGCCGCACCCGTGTGGAGAACGCGTCGGCGGCGCGATCGCGGATCGCTGCGAAGTGCTCCAGCGCCTGCGCCGAGTCGGACCCGAAGACCTCGAGGTAGACGGTCGCGCGCAGACCGAGCTCCGCGCAGGCCACCGCTGTTGCACCGCTGTAGCTGCAATCGCCCACGGTCGTCACGCCGGAGGCGAGGCACTGTGCCGCTCCGAGCTTCGCGACGTCGACGTACTCGTCCCAGCCGATCCGCGCCTTGCGCTGGATGTGCAGCGCGATCCACTGCGCGAAGTCGCCGAGCCCGTCGCCGAAGCCCCCGTACACCGCGTACTCGAGGTGCGAGTGCGCGTTCACAAAGCCGGGGACGATCACGGCGTCGTCATAGCGTGTGCCTTCGCCGAGATCCCCGGCCGTGCCTACGGCGGCGATGCGCCCGTCCTCGATCACGACCGCGCCCGCCTCGATCGGCGGTCCCTCGATCGGCAGGACCCACTCTGCGGACAGGACCCGGTTCAAGGCTCGCTAAGGCTAGCGGCCTCGGCCTGCAGCACTCGCTTCTCCATAAGCACTGAAAGCCAGATCGAAAGCTCGAAGAGCACCCACAACGGGATGGCCTCGATGATCGTCGTGAACGGGTCGACACCGGGAAGCGCGACCGCAACGCAGGCGACGACGAAGTAACCAATGCGTCGCTCCTTGCGCAAACGGGCGGACGTCAGCACGCCGAGACGAACAAGAGCGAGGATGAAGATCGGCAACTCGAAGACGACAGCCATCGAGAGCATCACCATCGTCGCGAACGAGTAGTAGTCCTTCGCCCGGATCCTGATGTCGTAGAGCGACTTGTCGTAGTTCGTCAGATAGTGGACAGCGGCAGGGAGGGCAACGAAGTAGCCGAAGAGGATCCCGGCGACAAGCAGCCCGGTGGCCAGGAAAACGAAGGAGACGACCATGCGCTCGGTGCGCTGGTCGACTGCGGGTGCAAGAAAGGACCACAACTGCCAGAGAATCACCGGCAGCGCGAGCAGAAAGCCCGCGAACAGACTGATCTTGAAGGACGTCAGGAACGGCTCCGCGACACCGAACGTGAGTGGGCGACCTACTCGGCCCTGGGGGAGCGGTCGGTTGAGCCAATGAATGAGGTGTGCGTGGAAGACGTACCCGACGATGAGCCCAATCATGAGCGCGCCGAGCGAGACGAAGATCCGCGTCCTCAACTCGTCGAGATGCTCGACGAGCGTCGCCTCCTCACCGTGGCGAAGGCGCCGCGGAAGGTTCATCCGTGTCTAGACGGGGTCGCGCTCGCGCTCGCGCGCTGCGATCGTCGTGTCGGTCGTCTGCATCGGCAGCTCGGCCGGCTCGTCGTCGCTGTCCTTGCCGCTGACCGAGTCCTTGAACTCCCGCATGCCCCTTCCCATCGACCGTCCGATCTCAGGGAGCCGCTTCGCCCCGAAGAGCAGCAGCGCCAGCAACAGCAGCAGGATGATCTCGCCAGTGCCTATGTTCGGCATGCCTCCAGGGTAGCGGGTTTGGACGGCCAAGAGGTGGAAAGGAGACCCCTGGCGGCCTGCGCTGCCGGATGTTCGGGACGGGCCCCTGATTGGCTACGATGCGAGTTACCAGCGGGCCGCCGAGGCCGCTTTCCTACGCGAAAAAGGACGTAACAAAGTTGGCTGTGCTCGAGCTGAAGAA
>CATPAS010000027.1 GCA_955652075.1 uncultured Gaiellaceae bacterium
GTCTCAGTCCCAGTGTGGCTGATCGTCCTCTCAGACCAGCTACGGATCGTCGCCTTGGTGAGCCGTTACCCCACCAACAAGCTAATCCGCCGCGGGCTCGTCCTCGGTCGGAGGCCGAAGCTACCTTTTCCGTCAGATCCGAAGATCCGAAGGGCCATCCGGTATTAATCCGGGTTTCCCCGGGCTATCCCAGTACCGAGGGTTGATTACCCACGTGGAACTCACCCGTTCGCCGCTGTCCCCAGGCCCGAAGGCCTGGTTCTCGCTCGACTTGCATGTGTTAAGCGCGCCGCCAGCGTTCGTCCTGAGCCAGGATCAAACTCTCCGTGAAGATGGATTGCCGGCAAAGACTCGCCGGCGATCTTTTTCACCTTGAGCTTGTGCTCAAAGTCCATCCTTCGTCATCGCCGCACCGGCAAAGCCGGCACGGCTTTGATGCGGCGTCGCAAGCGACGCCTTAGGGATGTGACAGGTTCATTCGTTTCCTCCCCGGCCCCGAAGGGTCGGTGAGGTCTCGACGTAAACGCACGCTGCTGAGTTTTCAAAGACCGTCGCTGCTAACGGCGTAAAAAAGCCTCCGACTCGCGCCAGAGGCCCAGGGAAGCTCGGAAACTTTCGTCGTATCCGCTGCGTCCTGAGGGCGCTCCATTGTCGAGTTACGGGGACGTCCTACACCGCCCTTGCGGGCAGCCGAGGAATGATAGCAACCCCCAGGCTCGCGTCAAGCGGCCGAAAACCGCATGAATCGCCGCTTTCCGGCCTGGACGAGGGCGCCCGCGAGCCGGGCCCTCGGAACATCGATCTCCGTCGCCGCCTCGCCCTCGATCTTGACCCCACCCTGGGCGATCAGACGCCGCGCTTCGCTCGTCGAGCCTACGCCGAAGTGCTCGACCAGAAGAGCCGGAAGGTGAACAGGGTCGCCCGCCGGCAGTTGCGCCTCCGGAACGTCTGCCGGAGTCGCGCCTTCGCGCACCACGCGCGTGAAGTGCCGCTCGGCGAGTGTTGCGGCTTCCTGCCCGTGTCCGCGCTCGACGATGAACCGGGCCAGCGCGAGCTTGGCCTGCAGCGGATCGCCGGTCGGCGGTTCTTGCTCCATGACCAGTCGGTAGTAGGTCTCCAGCAGCTCGTCCGGCAGGCGCATCGTTTTTCCGAACTGTTCGTTCGGATCCTCGCTGAGCGCGATGTAGTTGCCCTTCGAGCCGCTCATCTTCGTTCCGTCCCACGAGTCGATCAGGGGAGTCGTGAGCACGACCTGCGGCTCGAGCCCGTACGCCTCCATGACGTCGCGTCCGGTGAGGAGGTTGTAGAGCTGATCGGTGCCGCCGAGCTCGACGTCGGCCTCGACTGCGACCGAGTCATAGGCCTGCATGAGCGGGTACAGCAGCTCCGAAACGGAGATCGACTGCCGCGCTGCGAATCGTTTCGCGAAGTCGTCACGTTCGAGGATCCGCGCAACGGTCACGGTGCGTGTCAAGCGCAGGACTTCGGCGAAGTCGACCTTGGCCAGCCACTCCCCGTTGAAACGCACCTCCGTTTGCTCGGGGATGAGAATGATGTAGGCCGACTCGAAGAAACGCGCGGCCATGCGGTCGATTTCCTCCGGTGCGATGATCGGCCGTTCCGCAGATGCTCCCGAGGGATCGCCGATGCGCGCGGTGTAATCGCCGACAATCAGCACGCCGGTGTGACCCTCGTCCTGGAACGCCCGCATGCGTTGGAGTGGAATGCCGTTGCCGAGAGTGATGTGAGGCGCGGTGACGTCGATGCCCAGCTTGACCCGGAGTGGACGTCCGAGCTTCAGCTTCCGCTCGAGCTCGCCCTTGGGGAGCACGTCGACCGCATTCCGCGTGAGGTCGGCCACACTCATGGCAGCGAGTCTATTGCGGGACCGAGTCGAGATTTTCGATCTCGATCGGCTCGATCTCGTCGGCCGGCTGGAAGCCCGAGACCTGTGCCAGGAACGAGAGGTGCGCTTCGCTCGCGCGCTTGATGTTCTCCGCCTTGCGAAAGCCGTGGCCTTCGCCTTCGAATGCGATGTACGCATACGGGATGCCGCGGCGCTTCAGGGCGTCCACGATCACCTCGGCCTGGGAGGGCGGCACGACCTTGTCGTCCAGGCCCTGAAGCAGGAGGAGTGGATTCGAGATCGAGTCTGCGTGCGTCACCGGAGAACGATCGCGGTACAGCTCGATCGCATCCGGCCACGGTCCGACGAGGTACTCGTCGTAGTGCGACTCGAACTTGTGCGTCTCCTCATGGAACGTGACGAGATCGGCCACACCGTAATACGACACTCCTGACGCGAACTCGTCGCGAACGGCCAAGGCCATAAGCGTCGTGTATCCACCCGCGCTGCCGCCGGTGATCTGGACACGCGCGGGATCGGCGTCTCCGCGCTCGCCGAGATAACGCGCGGCAGCGGCGCTGTCTTCGACGTCGACCTCGCCCCACCGTCCGCGAAGCCGGTCCGTGTATTCACGCCCGTAGCCGGTGCTGCCCCCATAGTTGAGGTCGACGACGGCGATGCCGCGGCTTGTGAACAGCTGAATGAAAAGATCGAGGGCGGTTGCGACGTGGGCGGTCGGTCCCCCATGGACGAGCACGACAAGCGGAGGCAGTTCGTCGGGGGGCCCGGTGTACTCGGGATTCAGCGGCGCGTAGTAGAAGCCGTGCGAGACCAGACCGTCGGTGCCCGGGAAATCGACTGCCTGCGCCATCGAGATGTAGCGCCCGTCGAGCTCCACCTCCGTCGAACGGCGCAGGACATTCCTGTCGCCGGAGTCGAGCTCGAGCTCGATGACCGCGGCCGGGTCGGTCGGCGACGAGGCCGGGAAGACGAGCCGGTTGCCGTGACTCCTGAGTGACGGGGACGAGTAGCTCGAATATGGAAGGTCGAGCCGCTCGAGCTTCCCGCTCTGCGGATCCAGCAGCTCAAGACCGTCGACCGCGGCTCGAGTGAAGATGCAGGCAATGCGTCCGTCGTCGAGGAACGCATAGCGCGAGAGATCGAAGACCCACTGCGGATAGCCGAGCTCGGCCTCCTCGCTGGTCAGTGCGTGCACCCCGCCGTCGCGCTCGACGTACAGGTTCGACCAGCCGGTGCGATCCGACACGAAGTAGAGACGCGCGTCGCTGCCCCACTCGGGCTGGAAGATCGACTCCTCCTGCGAGCCGGCCACGCGGCGCTCGTTCGAGACCGAGCCGTCGGCAGCGAGCCGGCCCACACACAGATCCGTTCCCTCGAACGGCATATGCGGGTGACCCCACGCCAGCCACGCCAGGGCCGCGCCGTCGGGGCTCGGGCGCGGCGCGGCGTAGAAATCGCGCCCGCTCGCGACGACCCGCGGCTCGGACGAGCCGTCCGTGGGCAGGACCACCAGTTCGTTGACAGGCTCTCCTCCGCCGTGCAGCTCTCGGACGCAGACGATCCGGCGGCCGCCGGCGAAGACCCGACCGTCGGCGTAGCGCAGCGCATGCGGCTCGTGCGGCTCCGGGGTGATCGGCTGCGGCTCGGCGTCCCTCCTCGGATCGATTCGGTAAAGGCGGCTGTCGTCGAAGCTCGAGCAGAAGACGACCTGGCCGTCCCGGAACCACGCGCCGCCGCCGTATTCGTGCACGCGCGTGCGCACGTTGAAGTCCGCGGGAACGATGTCGGCCGGCTCGCCACCGTGCGGGCGGAAGACCAGCGCGCTCCTTCCTTGTTCCTGCGGCCGGCTTTCGGTCCAGTAGACGCCTTCTTCGCTGACGTCGAGGTAGGCGAACGAGACGCCGCCTTCGCTTGCGACGAGGTCTGCCGTGATGGGAGAGGCCCAGGACCCGTAAGGGGCGGTCGTTGCCACCGCGTGCAACGTATCGAACTAGAAGACGTAGGGGACGAGTCCCTGCGCCCCGAGCGCGTACCACACGCCGAAAACCAGACTCATGGACCCGAGCGCCGGCGCCAGGACGTGAAAGGATCGCCGAACCGGATCGGTGGTCAGCGCGAGGCCGAAGCCGGTGGATAGCGCGGCCATCGAGAGCGCAGTGCAGAAGGCGAAGATTGCGAGGGCCGCGATCGCCAGCAGGCGACTGTGAATCGTCGCCAGCAGGAGAAGGCCGACCCCCGCGGTCCCGCCCATGCCGTGGATGAGACCGATTCCATAGGCCTGCAGGCCGGTTCTGGTTCCGTGTGTATGGAGAGCCGTATGGTGGTAGACGCCGCGTCGCCACCGCAGCAGGAGGAGGAGCGACAGCAGCACGATGACGAAGCCGACGCTCGTTTCGGCCGCCTTCTGCACCGCTTCGGGGAGATAGGCGCTATACAGGATCACCGGCAGGCCGAACACGAAGAGCGAGGTCGCGTGGCCGAGGCCCCAGGTGAAGCCGAGTCGCGCGGCGCGCCGGGCGGCTCGTTCCTTTCCCGAGGCAATCATCGTCGTCACGGCCGCGAGGTGGTCCGGGTCACTTGCATGGCGCAGGCCGAGCAGTATCGAGACTGCGACGACGATGAGCAGAGTCGTGCCGTTCGAGAACGTGGCGATCCGCTCGTCCAATCCGAACACGTCTAGCCGACCTTCGGCAGAGCGTGGAGGGTCATAAGGAGGCCCGCGGCGAGGATCACCAGCGCGCTAGCGGTCGGCAACAGGGAAGCGAGGCGGCCGTCGAAGCTGACGCGGCGAAAGGCACCGCGTGCGAGCACCGCCGCAAGGCCGATGCCGGTGATCGTCAGCGCGAGGCCGGCGCTGAAGGCGACGACGAGCAGGATGCCGAAGGCGACTCGGTGAAGCGAGATCGCAGCCAGCAGCACAACGAGTGCGGACGGACACGGCAGCAGCCCACCTGAGACGCCGACGGCGACGAGTGACCGTCGACTCAGGCCATCTTTGTGATCGTGGTGGTGATGGGGGTGATGGCCGTTCGCGTGCGCGCGCCGATGCCGCCAGCGGGCGCGCAGCACGGATGCGCCAATCAGGACGACCAGCAGCCCCGAGACGAAGTTGAGCCACGGATAGAGCAGGTCGGGCACGATGAACCGGGAGA
>CATPAS010000028.1 GCA_955652075.1 uncultured Gaiellaceae bacterium
ACGAGGTCCCGGGGCAGCCCCAGGACCTCGTAGTAGTCCCTCTTGACTGCGGCCATATCGGGATTGTTGCTGACTGCGCAGACACCGCAACTGAAGTCACGAAAGGCGGGGAAACCCCCCGTTCTTCTTTCCTAGGCGCCCCACCAGAAGCTCGCGGCGACGACAACGTAAAAGCCGACGAGGATCGCCCATTCCTCCAAGGTGCTCTCTCCGTCGTAGAACACGACCGCCAAGATCCACGCCGCCAGGAGCAGGCAGATGGCGAGCAGAGTCGGGAAGACCAGCGTCAGGGTCGTCGCGAAGAACAGGCTCACGAAGACCAGTACCGGCGTGAGCAGGAGTGCCACCTGCAGCGCAGAGTTGACGATCACGGAGATCGCGAAGTCGGGACGATTCTTTGCCGCCAGCTGAACCCCGACGACGTTCTCCACTGCATTCCCTGCGATCGCGACGACTACGAGGCCGGCGAAGGTCTCGCTCATCCCGAGCGTTTCCGTTGCCGGCTTCAGCGCGGTGACGAACCAGTCGCTGACGAATGCCGCCCCGACACCCGCGCCGCCGAGGACGACGACAGTCGTCGCGAGCGTCCAGCGCGCGGGCTCCATGGCCCCCTCGTCGCCGACCTTCAACAGGCCGGGCAGAGTAAGGAAGAACAGGGCGAGCAGCACGCCGGCGCAGACGAAGCTGAGGGAGCGCTCGTGCTCCGCGGCAGTCGTGTGGACCGCATGTGCCAGCGTCGGGACCGCGAGGATCGCCGCGGCCAGAACCGTCAACGTCGCGATCAGGCGAGCTCGCGGCGAGTCGAACGTTTGGGTGCCGTGGCGAAGCCCGCCCGCAATGAACGCGAGCCCCAGCACGAGGATGCCGTTCGCGATTACGGATCCGACGAGCGCGGACTGAACGACCCGGACGAGCCCTTGCTGCAGAGCGAAGAGAGCGATGAAGAGCTCCGGCAGGTTCCCGAGCGCAGACTGGATTGCGCCGGCCGCCGAGGAACCGACACGGCTGCCGAGCTGCTCGGTCGCGCGGCCGACGAGCCGAGCGAGGATCGCGATCGCGATCGCGGCCAGCACGAAGGTCAGCACAGGCGCCGCGTCCGCGAAATGGGCGGCCGCGGCGACAGCGACGAGCGCTGCCGCCAGAACGAGCTCGATTCCGTCTCGCCGGTTCACGCCCATATCATCGAGCCATGACGGGGGAAGAGCTGCGAGAAGTGATGCGCCGCTTCCCCGCGCCGGTCGCTGTCGTAACCACCGAGCTCGACGGTGAGCGCTTTGGCCTGACGGTCGGTTCGCTCGTTTCCCTGTCACTGAAGCCACCGCTCGTCGGCATCTCGATTGGCAAGGACTCGTCTTCGCACGAACCGATTCGGCGCGCCGGTGGCTGGGCAGCGAGCTTGCTGTCAGGAGCCCAGGCGAACGTCGCCCAGCATTTCGCACGCAGCGGAATTCCGCCCGTCGCGCTGTGGAATGGCACAGACGTGCGCGAGGGCTCGCGCGGACCGCTGGTGAACGAAGCGCTCGCGTGGCTCGAGTGCAGCACGGTGTCGGAGCACGACGCAGGAGACCACACGATCTTCGTCGGAGAGGTCGAGTCCACCGAGCTGGGCTTCCCCGGCTCTGGCCTCGTGTACCGCGGCGGCGAATATCTCCCCGCGTGATCGACGCGGTCGTCTTCGATCTCGACGGCGTCATCATCGACAGCGAGCAGCTCTGGGACGAGGTGCGCGAAGGTCTGGCGCGCGAGCGTCGCGGCCACTGGAGCCAGCGGGCGCAGGCAGACATGATGGGGATGAGCTCGACCGAATGGTCGCGTTATCTGCACGAGGTCGTCGGCTTGGCGGAGCCGCCGGAGGACATCAACCGCGAGGTTGTCCGCCGCATGCTCGACCGCTATTCGGAACGTCTGCCGCTGATCGACGGCGCCGATGGCGCGGTGAAGCGACTGGCGGCGCACTGGCCGCTCGGGGTCGCTTCGTCCTCGAACCGCGAGCTGATCGACCGCGTCCTCGAGGTTTCGGGTCTTGCTCCGTATTTCAAGGCGACCGTCTCGTCGGAGGAAGTCGAACGCGGCAAGCCGGCGCCCGACGTCTACTTCGAGGCGGCACGCCGGCTCGGCGTGGAGCCGTCTCGCAGCGTGGCGATCGAGGACTCGGCCAGCGGCATCCGCTCCGCTCATGCCGCCGGCATGCACGTCGTTGCGATTCCGAATCGTGCGTTTCCACCACCGGACGACGCGTTGGCGCTCGCAGACGTCGTCCTGGAGTCGATCAAAGAGCTCGACCCGAAGGTGATTACGGAGGTGGAGCGCCTTTCGACTGCCAGTAGCGGTTGAGCGCTCCCTGCACTTTCACGAACCAGACGATGTGTCCGATCACCGGCAGGATGAACCACAAGCCGGTGAGCCCGCGCACCGGGCTCTTCTGCCCGTCGAGGTCCTCGTACATGTACCGGATCTCCGACGGGACGATGAAGAAGGTGACCGGCGAGATCAGGATGTAGATGACGAGCCCGACCACGCCGCCGACCCCGTTGCCGGAGTAGCGCTTGATCTCCTCCTGCGTCTTGTACGTCCAGACGAACGTGTAGATCACGATGGTCACCATATCAATAAAAAAAAAAAGACCGGTCGATCGTGTGTTTCCGACGGGGCCGCGCTGTGACGCCAGCGTCGCGGTCATGCACCGATCATTTCACGCACGCCAGACGAGGTTCATCCCGTCGCGCACCGTCAGCAGCACGTTCGCGACGCGAGGATCCTCCGACACCCGGTCGTTGAGGGCGCGAATCGCGCGCGTGGTCTCCTCGTCGTCTTCTTCGTCGACCACCCGGCCCGACCAGAGCGTGTTATCGACCACGATCAGCCCGCCGTCGGCCAGCAGCGGCAGGGTCGCCTCGTAGTAGTTGACGTAGTTCGGCTTGTCGGCATCGATGAAGACGAGGTCGAAGGGCCCGTCCAGCTGCGCGATCGTCTCGAGCCCGGGACCGAGTCGGTAATCGATGCGATCTGCGACGCCCGCCTCCTCTGCGTAGCGCCGCGCGATCGCGGTCGTCTCCTCGTTGACGTCACACGTGATCACGCGGCCGCCCGACGGGAGCGCGAACGCCATCGAGATCGACGAGTAACCGGTGAACGTCCCCAGTTCGAGGACGCGTCGTGCACGAAGGCTGCGGACCAGCACGCCCAGGAACCTGCCCTCGAGACGGCCGACCATCATCTGCGGCGCGGTCGTCTTCTCGCGGGTCTCGGCCGCGAGGCGCTCGAACAGCTCGCCGTCGGGAGAGGTGTGCTCTTCTGCGTACTGCTCGACGCGAGGGTCGACGATGAAGCTCATTCGACGCGCCCCAACAGCACGCAGCCGTTGTGGCCACCGAGCCCCATCGCGTTCGAGAGCGCGACGTCGACCTTCGCCTCGCGTGCCTCGTTCGGCACGTAGTCGAGGTCGCAGTCGGGATCGGGGTGGCGGTAGTTGATCGTAGGAGGGATCACTCCTTCATGCAGCGCAAGCACGCACATCATCGCCTCGATCGCACCCGCCGCACCGAAGGTGTGACCCATCATCGACTTCGTCGACGAGACCGCCAGGTCGTAGGCGTGGTCGCCGAAGACGTCTTTGATCGCTTTTGTCTCCGCGAGGTCTCCCAGAGGGGTCGACGTGCCGTGGGCGTTGATGTAGCCGACGCGTTCAGGCTCGACCCCGGCGCGCCGGAGCGCCGCCCGCATCATGTCGGCGACGCCGGTCGCCTCCGGCTCCGGCTGCGCCATGTGGTGCGCATCGTTCGATGCGCCGTAGCCGAGCACCTCCGCGTACACGCGGGCCCCGCGTTTCTGTGCTGCCTCGAGGTCCTCGAGGACGAACACGCAGGCGCCCTCTCCCATCACGAACCCTGCGCGCGTGGCGTCGAACGGGCGCGACGCGCGCGGGGGGTCTTCGTTCTCCACCGCGAGGCCGCGCATGGCCGTGAAACCGGCGAGGATCAAGGGGTGCAGGCAGGCTTCGCCGCCGCCCGCGAGGATCGCGTCGGCGTCGCCGCGCTTGATCAGTTCCGCGGCCTCGCCGATCGCGTGGGAGCCGGTTGCGCACGCCGACACGACCGCGTAGTTCGGGCCCTTGATCCCGAGCGAGATCGCCAGCTGCCCGCTGGCGGAATCGACCAGGACGTTCGGGAGGAAGTTCGGGGACACGCGATCCGGCCCGCGCTCCCGGCGGATCTCCTCCTGCTCGAGGATCCCGCTCACGCCCCCGATCGCGGTGCCGAAGACCACGCCCACGCGCGCCGGGTCGAAGCCGTTCAGCCCGGAATCGCCCATGGCCTCGCGTGCAGCGCCCAGGGCGAGCAGCACGTTTCGCTCGAGCTTCCGGACCTCTTTCGGCGACGCGACCTCCGTGGCATCGAAGTCCTTGACCTCGGCGGCGACGCGAACCGGGAACTCGCTCGCGTCGAACGACCGGATCCAGTCGATCCCGCTCTCGCCCGCCACGGCCGCACGCCAGGTCGTCCGCGCATCGTTGCCGAGCGGCGTGACGGCGCCGAGCCCTGTGACTGCGACCCTTCTCATCGCGTGAGCTTAGACAGCGCGTCCCGTCCTGAGGTTACGAAACAGCAGCTTCGGGGCACGAATCCACTCGTTCCTAGCAAGGGCCAAGTCCTCGCCCTTCCAGATCCAACGGAGGTGCGAGATGACGGTGGCTATCCCCCCACAGGCGGAGCAGCCGAGACTGGTCTTTTTCCATTCGACCCTGTCGGGCCACTGCCGGCGCGTCGAAGGCTTCCTCGCGCAGGTGCTCCAGCGGCGCCGCAACCACGGCACGTTCCACGTGGTGCTGGTCGCGGAGGAGGAGCGGCCGGACCTGCTCGAGCGTTTCAAGATCGAGACCGTTCCCACCCTGGTGGTAGTCGAGAACAAGGCCGTCGCAGCCCGGCTCGAGCGGCCGCGCGGCTGCCGCGACATCGAGAGCTTCCTGGCGCCCTGGCTGAATTGAACAGGTCCGAGGGACTGTCCCTCGGACCTGGCCCGAATCGCCGTGCACGACGGGCCGGACCCAGCCGGCTGACCCACGTCAGTAGGGTTCCGCGCGGTGCCTGGACCACACGTGCCCTTCCCGCCCATGGAGGCTCAGCTCGTGAAAGAGCTTCCTGACACGAACGGCTGGCAGTTCGAGCCGAAGTGGGACGGCTTCAGGGGCATCCTCGAAAACGACGGCGGCGAGCTCGCCCTCTGGTCGCGAAACGGCCGGCCGCTACTGCGCTATTTTCCCGAGCTGCGACCCCTCGGTGAGCTCCTGCCTCCGCACTCTGCCCTGGACGGCGAGATCGTGATCGCCCGCGACGGGGTGCTCGACTTCGACTCGATGCAGATGCGGCTCCATCCGGCGGAGTCTCGCGTGCGCAAGCTCTCCGCAGAGATTCCGGCGGACTTCATCGTGTTCGACCTCCTGCTCTGGAAAGGCAAGCCGATCCACGAGCAGCCGCTCGAGCAGCGCCGCGCAGAGCTCGAGCGAGTGCTCGGCGACGACTTTCACCTTTCGCCGACGACGGACGATGCTGGGAACGCGCAGAAGTGGCTCGACAGCTTCGAGGCCGCCGGCCTCGACGGGGTGATCGCGAAGAAGCTCGGGCTGCCGTACCTGCCGGGCTCGCGCGACGGCGTGCTCAAGGTGAAGCCGTTCAAGACGGCGGACTGCGTGATCGTCGGCGTCCGCTGGAAGGAGAAGCCGACGCGGATTGCAACGCTGCTCCTCGGGCTGTACGGCAAGGGCGACAAGGTGGACTACGTCGGCTCCGCCGCGGTAGCCGCGAGCAAGCACAAGGAGATCTTCGACCGCATTGAGCCGTTGCTGAAGGACGCGCCGGACCGCGGCTTCTCGGAGCCCAACCGCTGGGGGAGCGGCGAGCTGCAGGAGTCGGCGGTGCGTCCGGAGCTCGTCGCCGAAGTGCGCTACGACAAGGTGCAGGGACACCGCTTCCGGCACGGCTCGCGCTTCATCCGCTTCCGCGACGACAAGGATCCGCACGACTGCACGTGGCGCGAGGTCCGGCCGCCGCGGCGCAAGGACGACCCGACCTTCGAGAGCCTGCTCGCGAGCTAGG
>CATPAS010000029.1 GCA_955652075.1 uncultured Gaiellaceae bacterium
AGCGCAAGCCGTCGAGCTCGCGTGCCTGGCTGACGCCGTCCCACCTGTGAGCGGGGACCCCGGACGGCTCGGACAGCTCTTGGACAACCTCATCTCGAACGCCGTGAAGTTCACACCCGACGGCGGCCGCGTCGACGTGCGTGTCTTCTCGCAGAACGGCGACGTGGCCATCGAAGTCGCGGACACGGGGATCGGGATCCCCGCCAAGGAGCAGACCCAGCTCTTCCAGAAGTTCTTTCGCACGTCGGCGGCAGGCGAGCGCGCCATCCAGGGCACGGGTCTGGGGCTCTCGATCAGCAAGGCGATCGTCGAAGCACATGCGGGCCGGATCGAGCTCGAGAGCGCTGAAAACGTCGGGACCACGGTGCGTGTCCTTCTCCCCGTCGCGGGGCACACGGAGAGCGCGTGAGCGAGTCCGTCGACATGAGTGGGTCCCGCGCGATCAGGGGCATCCTGCTGGGAGCCGTCTTCGTCGTGACACTCGTCGCGGCAGTGCTTGCGGTGACCGTCTGGAGCTACCGAAACGCCCTGGATGCACACAAGCTTGCCAACGACGCGACTATCGAAAGGGCCGTTTCAGATGCTGCGGAGACGTTTATGTTCCGCGAGCGCGAGGCGATGAGCGAGTATCAGGTGCATCCGCATTACGCGGTGCGCGCTGAGATCGGTGCGCGCGCGGCCGGTTTCCGGAGCCAACTTTCCAGAGTCGGAGTCGGCGAGCCCCGGGAGACGTTGCTCGTCCGACGCGCTCTCGCGGCGAACGAGAAGCTCCTCGCAATCTTCGCGAGGAATTCGCGAACGAACCTCCGAGGCATCGAGGCTTTCGGACGTCTCGAAGCAAAACTGGTCGGCGCCGAGGATGCCGTCCTGGTCCCGCTCCGCGCTCTACGGTCGATTAACGTTACTCAGGCGGCGCTACTCGAGGCGAGCTCGAAGACTTCCAGCCGCCGCGCACTCCTGCTTGCGATCTTCGCCGGGGCCCTGGCGGTGCTGGGCGGCATCGGCTTCGCGCTCTACGCGGTGCGGCTGGTCACGAACATCGGCTCTCACAACGAGCGCCTGCACGAACTGGACCGGATGAAGGACGACTTCGTGGCGTCCGTGTCGCACGAGCTGCGAACGCCGCTGACCTCGATCCGCGGCTATCTGGAGCTCCTCCGCGAAGGAGAAGCCGGCGAGCTCACCGAGGAGCAGCAGCAATTCGTCTCGATCGTCGAGCGGAACTCCGATCGCCTGCTGCGACTGGTCGGCGATCTGCTCTTCGTCGCGCAAGTGGAAGCCGGCAAGATCACGCTCGATCCCGGGTCCACGGATGTCGAGGAGCTCGTGCGCCAAGCCGTCGACGCTGCGCGCCCTGCTGCAACCGAGAAGGGCATCGAGTTCGATCTCGATCTCGAGGGACTCAGCGAACTGCACGCCGACCGGGCACGGCTTGCCCAGGTCCTCGACAACCTCATCTCGAACGCCTTGAAGTTCACCTCGCCGGGCGGGCACGTCGCCGTGCGGACCACTCAACACGCCGACGTCGTCGTGATCGAAGTCTCTGACGACGGCATGGGCATGTCCGAGGAGGACCAGGAGCAGCTCTTCCAACGGTTCTTCCGGACGGCGAGCGCAACCGAGCAGGCAATCCAGGGCACCGGTCTCGGGCTCGCGATCGTCAAGGCCATCGTCGAGGCACACGATGGAGTCATCTCGGTTGAGAGCGTTGCGGGAAAAGGAACGATCTTCCGGGTCGAGCTTCCCCTGGCACGAGAGCTCGTCGCGGCATAAGCGCCGCACGGTTCGTCAGGTTGAGGCGGAGTTCCTGGAACGCCGAGCGAGAAAGGCGATCACCGCAAGCGTGAGTACGGCGGCGGCTACGCCCGCCGCCTCCTGTCCGGTCCCGACCCGTCTTCCCGACGCGACCAGGAGCAGCAGCCCTCCCACGATGGCCGTGGTCAAACCAGCCGCCGCGATCAGGGCAAGCCGACGGATCACGACTCGCGCCTCACTACGCCAGTTCCGGCGCTCGATCGACCAGAACGACAACTCTGCGGCAGTGAAGAACGCCGCCGCAACCAGGGGCGCACGGGCGTCCACCGTGTCCTGTCGCAGGCTGAGAAAGACGGCGTAACCCGCGCCGACTCCTACGAAGCCCCAGGGCAGAAGCGTCGACCAACGCCCCACGAGAGCGAAAGCTGTAACAACGAGCCCGATGCCGCCGATCGCTGCCACGACCGCAACGAGACGGTCGCCGGCAATCACCGAATACGCCACAACGGCAGCAAGGAACGCGAGAGCCGCCAACCCGGTGGCTACACGCGCGCGGCTCTTGCCTGTCGCCGAAATGTCCCCACCTCCTCCATCGCAGCCGCGAGTGAGGAGTCGTCGTTCCAAACGGTCACGGGAACGCCTGCTCGCTCGAAGCGACCGCGGACCGCGTCGCGGCGCAGCCGCCAGAGCCGGTACGCGATGTCCTGTGCCTCTCCTCGCTTCGGTCCGACATACCCCAACGGCGAAATCTCGATGACGACGAGGTCGAAGCCGCGAGCCCGCAGGTCGAGCAACGCCGTTGCCGCCCGGTCGTCGAGCAATGGAGTGAGCGCGAGCACGAGCGCTTGCGGGGGCAGGGTGCGCCGCGGAACCACCACGAGGTCCTGCCACGCGTAGCTGAGAACGATTTGAGTGTCCAGCATCGCGTCGACGATGCGGTACAGCTGGCGCGCGCCTGTGGATGGGAGCAGCCAGTTGAGCGTCCCGCCGAAGCTTACGAAGCCGACCCGGTCCCGCTGGCGGAGATAACGCGCCGCGAGACTTGCCGCCGCACGCAGCGCGGGATCGAGCGTGCTTCGCTCACCACGGCGCGCCTCTGCGAACACGTCCAGGAAGATGACGACGTCGGCGTTGCGCTCTGCGTGATGCTCATTGACCCAGAGCTCTCCGCGGCGAGCGGTGGCGCGCCAGTTCACATGGCGCGCACGATCACCGGCGACGAAGGGACGGATGTCCGCAAACTCGATCCCCTCGGCCTTCTGCCGCGCGACATGGTTTCCCGAGAAGACCTGTGTCTCCGAGGGCCGTAGCAGGCTGCGCACCGCCTCCTCCGTCGGGTAGACCTTCAGCGGCTGACGTGCGTCGACCACCGCCTCGTGCCGGAACATCCCGAAGTGGTCGTGGGCCCGAAGGTGGACACGACCGACACGGAACGCGCCCCAGAGGGCACACCGGAGGCGCAACGGCAGGAGGCGCTGCTCTCCGTCGACGAGTTGCAGGGTGCTGGGACTTGTGCCTTCTTCGACCTCGAGCCCCCGTGGCAGCTCGAGGAACACGTCGACCCTCTCGGCCCCCTCGCCCGACCCGAACCGGATACGGACGTCGAGCGTCTCGCCTTCGAGTGCCCTTTCGCGGTCGAGCTCGACGCCGACCTCGATGCGTGGCGCGCGTACCTGCAACGTGCTGACCGCCGCGACCAGTGCAAAAGGCGCGGCGAGCAGAACCAGTTCCGGTCGACGCAAGGCCAGCGCTGCCAGCAAGCTCAGCGCCGCCAGACCGGAGTAAGCGCCTAACTTCGGCGACGCGGAGCGCGTCATTCCACCCGCGTGGATAAGTCATCGGCGGCGGGCGCCGGAACCGTCTCGAGCGACTCGCGCACCACATCCTCCGGGCGCACTCTCTGCACCCAAAGCTCCGGCTTCAGCATGAGACGGTGCGAGAGCGCAGGCACGGCGACGGCCTTCACGTCCTCGGGTGTCACGAAATCCCGTCCGGCGAGCGCAGCCTTGGCGCGAGCGAGCTTCAGGATCGCGAGGGAGCCGCGCGGACTCGCACCCACTTGCACGCGCAGGCTCGCTCGGGTCGAGGAAACGATGTCGACGATGTACGTGCCGACCGGCTCGGACACGTGGACTTGCTCGATCGACTCTTGCAGCTCCAGAAACCCGCGCCGGTCGGTAACCGCGGCGAGACTGACGTCATCCGCCCCGCGCTCGAGCCTCCGTTCCATGAGAGCCCACTCGTCGTCTCGACTGGGGTACCCCACCCCGATCCGGAGAATGAAGCGGTCGAGCTGCGCCTCGGGCAAGGGGTATGTCCCTTCGTACTCGATCGGGTTCTGGGTGGCGATCACGAGGAACGGCCGCTCGAGCGGATTCGTCTGCCCTTCGATCGTGACCTGCCGTTCCTGCATCGCCTCGAGCAGCGCGGCCTGTGTCTTCGGCGGCGCGCGATTGATCTCGTCGCCGAGCAGCAGGTTCGTGAAGATCGGCCCCGGACGGAACTCGAACTCGCCAGTTCGCTGGTTGAAGACCGACGAGCCGGTGACGTCGGAGGGCATCAGATCGGGAGTGAACTGAACGCGCCCGAAGTCCATCGCGAAGACCTGGGCAAACGATCTGGCGATCAGCGTCTTCCCAAGGCCCGGGAAGTCCTCGATGAGCACGTGACCGTCGGCAAGAAAGCCGAGGAGAACGAGCTCGAGCGCTTCACGCTTGCCGACGACTGCGCCCTCGAGCTCGTCGAGGATCCGGTCGCCGCGAGTTGCAAGCTCTTGAACCGTCAGCATCCGTCAGAGCCTCTCGAGGTCTTCGACGACCCGACGGAGATCTGTTGGTGAGGGGCCCAGTGCAAGCCGGTCGCTGGGTGGAGGCCGTTCTGGCCTCACCAGCTCCCAGGCGTCGGCTCCAATCAGCTCTCGTGCGCGCTCGTGCTCTCTGTCGAGCTCAACACCGAAGTGCATCCACAGTCGGTGAGCGGCGATCTCACGCAGTATCGGGCGCAGACGAACGTGAAGATGAAACGCGCTCGCCATCGACTGCTTGACGTCATGCACGAGCGTCAGATCGCCTGAATCGGGAGGGGAACGTCGGCTCATATCCGCAAGAGCTCGATCGAAGTCCGACGGATCGGCGGCCGGTGCTCCTTCGCGGGTCGCCCGCACGAACGCCAGTAGCAAGACGCCGCCCAGGCCAAGGAAATAGACGTCCAGCAGGACGGTCCGGGCTCCCGAAACCGCGAGGGCGGTGAATCCGACCGCGAGACTGAAGACGAGCCCGACCTTCAAGGCCCGGCGGAAAATCCAGGTCATGCCGCCAGCTCCCGGGTCGCCTGCAGGTCCTCCTTGACCGTGACAAGCGACTCGATCGCGTGCTCTTTCATGGTTGTGTCGATCTCGTGCGGGCTGAACTTCGCATACTCGAACAGCTCGGTCAGCGATCGGATGGCGCTCTCGCGGACCTGTAGGCGGGTTAGGACACGCTCAAGATATTCGTGAGGGACCTCGGCCCGTCGGCGCGCGAGCCCATGCGAGGCGAGCACCTGTTCCATGTTCGCGTACGCCGCAATGACGGCTCGACGCGCATCTCGCTCCCCGATGAGATCGTCAATCGTGCTTCCGATTGCTCGCGC
>CATPAS010000030.1 GCA_955652075.1 uncultured Gaiellaceae bacterium
AACAGGTCCTGGTAGACGTCGGAGGCAGCAGACGCATACGGGTCGATCCCGGCCGATCCGGAGTAGGTCCGCTGGAAGATCGATGCCTCGTGCTCGGCCGGGAGCGTCGAGGTGATCCGTGGCTGCAGCACGCCGTAGCCGTGGGTCACCCGGCCGGTCCGGGCCTGGACGAGCCGAGCGTCCGGGGCCGGCTGATCCAGATCTCGGATCCAAAGCGTCAGGTACGGGATTCAAGACAGTCGTATATGAAGCATTGACAGCCAAATAGGGCCAATGTAGGATCCGAAAATTCCTCCGTCGAATCCGAAAGGATCCGAGTCATGGCCGACCCTGCTCTGCTCATGAACCAGCCCCAGGTCGCCGCGGAGCATCTCTTCCTGGCTGTCGCTCACGAGCCGTCGGAGAACTACGTCCAGTGCACGGCCGACACCGCCGAATGCACGTGCCCCGAGTTCTGCGAGCGGGACCACGACCGTGATTGAGGGCCGAATCCAGTCCGACGCGGCCCAACTTGCGCAAGGCTGGGCCGAGGAATCTCGCTGGTCCGGGATCCTCCGGACATACGAAGCCGAAGACGTTGTCCGCCTGCGCGGCTCGGTCGTGCCGGAGCACACGATTGCGCGCCTCGGCGCCGAGCGGCTCTGGCAATTGCTCGCGGACGAGGACTATGTCGCGGCGCTCGGTGCGCTCAGCGGCGGGCAGGTCGTTCAGATGGTGAGAGCGGGATTGAAGGCGGTCTACCTCTCAGGTTGGCAGGTCGCCGCGGATGCGAACCTCGCCGGACACACGTACCCGGACCAGAGCCTCTATCCGGCGAACAGCGTTCCTGCGGTCGTGCGTCGGCTGAACAATGCCCTGCTCCGCTGTGACCAGATCGACTGGGCCGAAGAGCGCAACGGAACGGACTGGCTCGCTCCGATCGTGGCGGATGCGGAGGCAGGATTCGGCGGAGCGCTCAACTCGTTCGAGTTGATGAAGTCGATGATCGAGGCGGGCGCAGCCGGCGTCCACTTCGAGGATCAACTCGCCTCCGAAAAGAAGTGCGGACACCTCGGGGGAAAGGTGCTGGTCCCCACGAGCCATTTCGTCCGCACCTTGACGGCCGCGCGGCTTGCGGCAGACGTGCTCGACGTCCCGACGGTGCTCATCGCCCGCACGGATGCGCTGAGCGCTTCGCTGCTGACGAGCGACGTGGATCCGGCCGATGCCGAGTTTCTCACCGGTGAGCGCACAGGGGAGGGCTTCTTTCGCGTTCGGGACGGACTCGAGGCCGCGATTGCACGCTCCCTTGCGTACGCGCCCTACGCGGACGTGCTCTGGTTCGAGACCTCTATGCCAGACATGGGTGAGGCGCGCGTCTTCGCCGAGGAGATCCACAAGAGCTTCCCGGGCAAGCTCCTCGCCTACAACTGCTCACCGTCGTTCAACTGGAAGCGGCACCTCGACGAAGGACAGATCGCGACGTTCCAGCAGGAGCTCGGCGCGATGGGATATCGGTTCCAGTTCATCACTCTCGCCGGGTTCCATTCCCTCAACGCGGGGATGTTCGAGCTTGCGCGTGGCTACGCGGCCAACGGCATGTCGGCGTACGTCGAGCTGCAGGAGCGCGAGTTCGCCCTCGAAGCGGACGGATACACGGCCACGCGCCATCAGCAAGAGGTCGGCGCCGGCTACTTCGATCGGGTGACGGCGGCAGTGACGGGCGGGCAGTCCTCGACGCTCGCACTGCGGGGGTCGACGGAGGAAGCCCAGTTCAGCGAGGAGCGCGTCTGACCACTCCGTCCGCGCACGGTGCCGGAGAGATGGACGGCCTCGGAACCAAGGCAGACGACATCGCGCTCGAGATCGAGGAGGCGATCGTCTCCGGCGAGCTCGAACCGGGTGAGGTGCTCCGACAGGACAAGCTCTCCGAGCAGTACGGCGTCAGCCGCACGCCGGTCCGCGAGGCGCTGAGGCGGCTCGCTGCGCTCGGGCTCGTCTCGTTCGAGCCGAATCGCGGGGTCCGCGTGCGGACACTGTCGCGCGAGGGCATGTGGGAGGCGTTCCTCGTCCGCGCAGAGCTCGAGGCGCTCGCTACCGGTCTTGCAGCGGCAAAGGTCACTAAGGCCGACCTCGACGAGCTAGAAGAGGCGGAGAAACGCTTCGCGCGGATGACCCGTGCTGTGCGTGCACGCGAGCCCGGAGGTGACCGGCGTGCGCTGACCGCGGAGTGGATGCGGGCGAATCATGGATTCCACGACGTGATCTACCGAGTCGCCGACGCGCCGTACATCGAGCAGATGGCGAAGAGTGCCAGGCGGACGTTCTCCGGCCCGGCGATCTGGGCGCCGGGGGACGAGACGATCGACGAGCTCTACGCCGACAACGAACGGCAGCATCGTGCGATCCAGGCTGCGCTCGCCGCAAGGAGCGTGGAAGGCGCCCGGGCGCTGGCCCACGCACACGTTCTCTCCTCGTTCCACCTGCTCGAGTCGATCCTCGAGCAGGTAGGCGTCCGCCCCGGCGGCTGGCGCTCACCGAGCGAAGTCCGGCTCGGCTACGGCGAGCCATGATGACTTCGCTCGGTTTCGGTTTCGATCCGAAGCGTTAGCGAGCCGACGCCGGCAAAGCCGGCATCGGCGCGTGACTGGGCTGCCGAGCGTCTGTGGTTGACTAGCCGCAGTGGAGGCGTCAACGCGCTGCGCGGTCGTGACGGGTGCGGGAACAGGCATCGGCCGTGCAAGCGCGCACGCCCTCGCCAGAGATGGATACGCAGTCGCCCTGATCGGTCGCCGTGTCGAGCCGCTCGAGCAGCTCGCGGTCGAGCTTCGCGAGGGCGGGGGAGAGGCGATCGCAACCTCTGCCGACGTTACGTCCCCCGATCAAGCCGCTGCCGCGATCGAAGCGGCGGCTGAGACCTTCGGCGGCATCGATGCACTCGTCAACAACGCAGGCGTCGGCGACAGCGCGGCGCTGCTCGAGGAGTCGCTCGAGCGCTGGGAGGAGACACTTCGGATCAACCTGACCGGGGCGTTTTTGATCACGCAGCTCACGCTGCCGCGCCTGATCGAGCGCCGGGGCGCCGTCGTCAACGTCGCCTCGATCAACGGCGTCCTTGCGGGGCCGGGGTGGACGTCGTACTGCGTCTCGAAGGCGGGGCTGATCATGCTCGCGAAGTGCGTCGCGAACGACTACGGCCGAAAGGGGGTCCGCGCGAACGCCGTCTGCCCCGGCTGGGTGCGGACGCCGATGGCCGATCACGACATGGACGAGGTGGGCCAAGCGCACGGGATCGACCGGGAGGCCGCATATGCGAGGGCGCACCGCAAGCACCCGCTCGGTCGTCCCGCGAAGCCCGAGGAGATCGCGGACGTGATCGCGTTCCTCGCGTCCCCGGGCGCTGCCTACGTCACCGGCGCCACGGTCATGGTCGACGGCGGCACGACGGCCATCGACCCGACGGCTGCCTGAACACGAAGCGCGTTCGAGTCCGTGGGTCGCCTCCGCTCACCGCACGACCGCGAGATCCTTCGCCTCGCGCTGCCGGCGCTCGGTGCGCTGGCGGCCGAGCCGCTTTACGTCCTCGTCGACACGGGGATCGTCGGACACCTCGGCCGGCCGCAGCTTGCCGCGCTCGGACTCGCGGGGACAGTGCTGGCCGGGGCGTTCACGATCTTCAACTTCCTCACCTACGGCACGACGGCGGTCGTCGCGCGAGCTTCGGGTGCCGGGGAGGAGGAGCGCGCGGCCCGCCTCGCTGCGCAGGCGCTCTGGGTCTCGCTCGGGATCGGCCTGCTCCTCCTGGTCGCCTGCGAGGTCCTTGCCGGTCCACTCCTGCGGGCTCTTGGGGCGCACGGGAGGTCGGGCGACTACGCAGCGACCTATTTCCGGATCGCGGCGATCGGGCTGCCGGCTGCTCTCGTGGCGCTCGCGGGACAGGGTTACCTACGCGGGGTCTCCAACCTGCGGCGGCCGCTCGAGATCGTCGTGGTCGCGAATGTCGTGAACGCCGTTCTCGAGGTGCTGTTCGTGTACGGCTTCCATTGGGGAATCGCAGGCTCCGCGGCGGGAACGGCGATCGCCCAGGCCGGCATGGGTGTCGCGTTCGTCGCCGAGCTGCTGCGGCCCCACGCCGACTCGAAGCGTCCGAGTCTGAGCGCGATGCGGCCGATGATGCGCGTCGGCCGGCAGATCTTCGTACGGACGGCTGCCTTGTACGCATCCTTTCTCGTCGCGGCGTCTGTCTGCGCGCGTATGGGCGACCCGCAGCTGGCAGCACATCAGATCGGGTCGCAGCTCTTCTTCTTTCTCGCGCTGATCCTCGACGCGGTCGCGATCGCAGGCCAGGTGATCGTCGGCCGCATGCTCGGCGCCGGTGATCCCGAGAGCGCCTACGCCTCAGCGGTGCGGATGATCGGGTGGTCGGTCGTGGTCGGCGCGGCGTTCGCGATCGTCCTGCTGCCGCTCGCGCACGTCGTGCCGCGCGTTTTCACCAGCGATCCGTTGGTGCTGCACGAGGCGGCGGCGCTCTGGCCCTATTTCGTGCTGATGCAGCCGCTTGCCGGTGCGGTCTTCGCGCTCGACGGGATCCTGATCGGCGCAGGCGACACGTCGTATCTCATGTGGTCCATGTTGGCCGCGAGCGCCCTCTTCATCACGCTCGCCTTGATGGCTCTCACCTTCGAGTGGGGCATCGTGGGCGTGTGGATCGCCCTCGACGTGCTGATTGCGGCGCGGTTCGCCGTGCTCTTGGTTCGCTTCGCCGGCCGGCGCTGGGCCGTAGTCGGCTGGGCCTGAATCGACGTCAGGCCTCTTGCACCACGTTCGGCCCGTGCTTGTCGTCGAACCGGTCGAGAACGCCTGACTCGACCAGACGCTGCCGCGCTTCCTAAGCCTCTTCCACCGATGCGAACTCGAGGAAGACGAACACGTGGCTCTGGTCGTCCACCTTGCGGAAGACACGCTGAGCTTTTGCCTTCTCGCGCGCCTGCGGGAGATCCTGGTCGAACATCGGCCTCCACCTGTCGTAGTCGCCGACGTGGATCCGGGTGATAATGAACGCGGACATCGGCCGCTCCTCTCGCGTAGACGCCGCGACCGTACCAAGCGTGTCTGCGCGCTCGGGCGGCCTTCCGCAGATCAGGACTCGAGGGAGTGAGCCAGCTCCATCAGGGTGCCGGGCGCATCGAGACTGCCGATCCAGAGAGATGTCGCGCCTCTCCTTTCGATCCGCACTTCGCCGCGGCGGTACTCCACAGCCGTGATGTCAT